>JBGTKH010000459.1:0-9204 GCA_041744735.1 Pirellulaceae bacterium
CATCGAACGACCTCCGTGCAGACGTGGCAGCATCGCTTGCGTAGGCCCTCACCCACGATGCCCTGGTGCCCTGCCTCCTGCACGGCTCTCTTGCTGATTACGGCCTTCGCCGCTCCCTGGTTTGTCGGATCACGCAACTCCAACCTGCCACACTCGTTCATCACGCTAGCCTCACCAACAAACCAACGCTGTCATCAGGCTGCTACCACGCCTAAAATCACGGTAAGGACAAGGGCTCGGAGGCCCGTCGTACAGAGGTCGCAGTGTGAAAAAGTGAACGGCCCTGATGCTTCTACGCCGACACTTGACCCCGCGCGTGATGGTGTTACGATGCAAGTACCAGACGGTAGCCGTAAGGCGTTCCGCGGGTGACAAGGCTCCCTTGCAGTTGCGTGAAAGGGGCGAACGTGACAACTAACGGCCCCCGTTGTGCAATGGTGCAGCGGGGGTTTTTCATTTGGCGTGCGTCGGACGTTGCAGGTGCGTAGGTTGGGACTCCGTCCCGACCCAACGCAACGGTCGGGACGGAGTCCCAACCTACAAAGACTCTAAACTACGTGCCGCGAAGGAGGATGTCATGTTTGCCCGATGGTTTGCCGCGTTGTTGATGGGGCTCGCTACAATGCTCGTCACCGCTCGGCCGGCGGCGGCATTGGATGTGTTCGAGGGCCAGATTGTCTCGGTCGAAAAGAGCCAGTTGACCATTCAGGCCCCCGGCGAAAAGCGCACGTTCTACGTGGGTCTGGACGCCATGATCACGTTCAATGGCCAAGAGGCAAAGCTGGACGATCTAAAGCCCAGGCACCTGGTTAGCGTCACGGCCGAACGCAACGGTGCCCAGTTCATCGCGAAGATCATCAACGCCAAGCTGGGAAAATAACGCTATCCAGTCTCCTCGGCGTTTTCGGGTAGAATGAGAGAGGAAGCGAGACGTCCCGCGGCATCGAAGGGCGTCCCGTCGGCGATTATCTCTCCGCGAGGACGATGAACATGGCTACCGCGACACAGCGCGAAGCATGGCAGCGCTGGCAACAGCAAATCGCCAACACGCCGCCGCGAAAGCAGCCGCCCACGACTGTCAGCGGGTTGGCGATCGAACCGCTGTACTCGCCTGAGCATCTGAATGGCTTCGACGCCGAAACCGATCTCGGCTTCCCCGGCCAATATCCGTTCACTCGCGGCATTCACGCCAGCATGTATCGCGGGCGGCTGTGGACGATGCGGCAATTCGCCGGTTTCGGCACGCCGCGGCAAACGAACGAGCGGTTTCGCTTCCTGGTGAAGAAGGGCCAGACGGGGCTGAGCACGGCGTTCGATCTGCCGACGTTGATGGGGCTGGATAGCGACGACCCGCGGTCGCTCGGCGAAGTCGGCCGGCTGGGCGTGGCCGTCGACACGATCGACGACATGCGGCTGCTCTACGAAGGCATCGACATCGGCAAACTGTCCGTCTCGATGACCATCAACGCGCCGGCGATTGTCGTGATGGCGTTCTATTTGGCCAACGCCCAGGATCAGGGCTTCGGTTGGAAAGACCTGCGCGGCACGATCCAGAACGACATCCTGAAGGAGTTCCACGCGCAAAATGAGTTCGTCTTCCCGCCCGAACCGCACGTGCGGCTGGTGGTCGATCAGATCGAATTCTGCACCGAGCACGTGCCGCAATGGTACCCGGTGTCGATCAGCGGCTATCACATTCGCGAGGCCGGATCGACGGCGGTGCAAGAGTTGGCCTTCACGCTGGCCGATGGTTTTCACTACGTGGATCAGTGCCTGGAGCGCGGCATGCGAGTGGATGATTTCGCCCCGCGGCTTAGTTTCTTTTTCAACTCGCACAACGACCTGTTCGAGGAAGTGGCCAAGTACCGCGCCGCTCGCGCCTTGTGGGCCGACGCGATGCGGAATCGCTATGGGGCACAGGACGAGGCTTCATGGAAGCTGCGTTTTCACGCCCAGACCGCGGGCTGCTCGTTGCAGGACAAGTTGCCCGAGGTGAATCTGATCCGCGTGGCGTATCAAGCGTTGGCGGCGGTGTTGGGCGGGTGCCAGTCGCTGCACACCAACAGCATGGACGAAACGCTGGCGTTGCCGTCGGAACACGCCGCGGCGTTGGCTCTGCACACGCAGCAAGTGCTGGCCTACGAGACCGGTGCCACCAACACCGTCGATCCGCTGGGCGGAAGTTTTTTCATCGAGACACTCACGCGGCAGATGCAAGACGCGGCTCACAAGTACTTCGACCGCATCGAAGAGTTGGGCGGAATGCTTGTCGCGATCGAAAAGGGATACTTCCGCCGCGAGATCGCCGACGCCGCATTCGCCTATCAGCGCGAAATCGACGCTGGCCGCAAGCTGATCGTGGGCGTCAACGCTTTTCAGGAACCGGACGAGCGGCCGATGGACATTCTGACGGTCGATGCGGCGGTCGAGCAGGAGCAGATCGAGTCGCTGCGGCGCGTCAAGCAGCAACGCAGCAGCGCCGATGTGAGCCGCACGCTAGACGAGGTCCGCCGCTTGGCCGATAGCCGGCAGAATCTGCTGCCGCCGCTGCTGGAAGCCGCGCGGGCGCGAGCCACGGTAGGCGAAGTCATTCACTCGCTGGCCGATGTGTTCGGCCGTTATGAAGGGGCCGTTGTGTAACTGTTAGTATTCATATTTGAGGGCGTTTCAACATCAGAGTAGCGGAATTCGTGAGAATTCCGAAGTTTCATGAGAATCTTGTAGCGGAATTCCGAAGTTTCACAACTTCGGCTACGGTTTGGAAATGCTCTCCTAATGAAGTCGAGGTGCATCATGTTTCTCTTAGACAAACGAACGGGCGACCTGGTGCGGGTCGTCGAGATTGAGGAACTGTTCAACCCGTTGAAGGATCTGATCTGGGGCCGCGATCAGGCGGGCGAAGAAGAACAGGACCCAACGGTTTTCGCCAAGGAACATTTGGTCTTCCCCTCCGGCGAACCATTGCCGCGCTGTTGGGTGGACGTGCACTATCGAGACGCAACGATGGCACGCGAGACCGCGGGCCGTGCGACCTGAGTTGGTACGATGTCGTTTGAGGAGCTTCCTAACATGCCTTTGACAATTTCCGATGAAATGTTGCGTGAGGCGGGATTGACGGAGCGTGAAGCGCTCGTCGAGTTTTCATGCCGGATGTTCGATGCAGGTAAATTGCCACTTTGGCCAGCCGCTCGATTGGCCAGCCTAACCCGTGCCGAATTTCAAACGGAATTGCGGCAGCGCGGCATCCCAATTTACCGGCCCACGATCGCCGATTTGAAAGATGACCTCGCCGCCCTGAGATGTTTGGAGGACTGAATGTGGCCATCGTTGTTAGCGACGCGTCGCCGATCATCGCATTGGCTCAGTTAAAACACCTCGAATTGCTTCGCGATCTTTTCAGCGAGGTGTTGATCCCTCCGGCTGTTGAAGCCGAACTGACGCAAGGCCAGACGGGCTTGCCGATCATCGATGTTTCGCAACTCCCCTTCGTTCGTATTCAAGCACCTCAGGATCAAGGACGTGTCGGGCAGCTTCGCATGAGACTTGATCCGGGAGAATCGGAGGCGCTGGCTCTAGCCCTCGAAGTTCAAGCGGATTTGGTCTTGATCGATGAGGAACTTGGACGCACCGTTGCCAAAGAATTGGGTTTGACGCCGTTGGGAACTTTGGGAATGCTTGTGGAGGCAAAGCGTCGTGGCGCCATCGCACGCATTACTCCTCTCTTGGATCGGTTGGAAAACGAACTTAGCTTTTTCATGTCACGCGAGATTCGTGCGGAGATATTGCGATTGGCGTCCGAGTGACATTGGGCGTGGAGTACTCGATGAGCAAACAACCGCCGATTCGTATCGTGCTGGCCAAAGTGGGCCTTGACGGTCACGACCGCGGCATCAAGGTGGTTGCGCGCGGGCTGCGCGATGCGGGGTTTCACGTGATCTACGCGGGCTTGTGGCAGGACGTGGATGCGGTGGTGCGCACAGTGGCCGATGAAGATGCGGATTGGTTGGGGCTGAGCCTGTTGAGCGGCGCGCACATGACACTGGTGCCGCGCGTGCTGGACCGGCTACGCGAGGCCGGGCTCGAACACGTCGGCGTGATGGTCGGCGGCATTATCCCGGCGGCGGATATTCCGAAGCTGACGGATTTAGGCGTGGCTCGTGTCTTCGGTCCTGGAACGCCGCTCCCTGAAATCGTCGACTTCTTGCGCGAGCACGGGAGCCGCACTCATGCTTGAGCAGCTCCTCGATCGATTTCGTCATCGCGACCGCAAGGCTCTGTCGCGGCTGCTTACGCTCGTCGCACGCGGCGAGCAACTCGACGCCATCCGCGCCGCTCTCAACTCTCAACCCTCAATTCTCAACTCTCAACCCTCCGTCATCGCCATCACCGGCAACAGCGGTGTCGGCAAAAGCACGTTGGTCGGCAAGCTCATCGAATTGTTGCGAACTAAGGGGAAATCGGTCGCGGTGTTGGCGTGCGACCCACAGAGTTCGCTCACCGGCGGCGCATTGTTGGGCGACCGCATCCGCATGCCGAGCCGGCCCGACGACGCCAGCGTGTTCATTCGCAGCCTGGCCGTCGCCAGCGGCCGGCAAGCCATCGCCGAGCATCTTAACTTCATGATCGATCTGCTGCGGCAGTTCGGCTTCGACATCGTGCTGCTGGAAACCGTCGGCGCCGGACAAGGCGACACGGCGGTGCGCGACGTGGCCGACATCGTCGTCCTCTTGCTACAGCCGGAGTCAGGCGACGAACTGCAATGGGAGAAAGCAGGCCTGTTGGAAGTCGCCGACGTCGTGGTCATTCACAAAGCTGACCTGCCCGGCGCCGAACAAGTCGAATCACAAGTCCGCCAACTCCTCAACCTACCCGGCTGCCGCGAAGTGCCCGTCGTGCGCGTGAGTGCCGGCAAGAATCTGGGCCTAGAACAATTGTGGTCTGCTATTGAATCTGTTCCGCTTCGAGTAGGCGCATAACCATTCGAGTGTTAAGTTGAAGATATGAGTGAGACCATCATGTCGATTGAAGACGCTGCGGCTTGCCTGCCTGAACTTGTCGAGCGCGTCCACGCAAAGCGAGAGGCAGCAGTCATTGTGAAGTCGGGACAGCCGCTTGTACGAATCGTCCCGCTGCCAGCCTTGGGCGAAGCTTCCGAGGATTTGGTCGCCTTTCTCGGCCGCTGGCGGCACGAATATCCCGATCCGGATGAAGAGCTCGCGGAGGCGATTGCGTTGAGCCGACAAGCCGTCAAGCCGCCGGGCAATCCATGGGATTAATTCTTGACTCCTCCGTGCTGGTCGCGTTTGAGCGGCGGCGGTTCGACTTGGAACGGCTGTTAGCCGAGCACACCCCTCCAGCGATTGCGACGGTAACTGCGGCGGAGTTGCTGATCGGCGTCGAACGGGCGGATACGGCCGAGCGTCGCGCTCGACGCGAGTCCTTTGTACAGAACATCTTCGCGCGAGTGCCGATCATTCCCTTTGACTTGCCACAAGCACGCTTGTTCGCGGTGCACTTTGCCGATCTAGCGCGTCGGGGACAAATGATCGGCGACCGCGATCTCCAAATTGCCGCAACGGCGCTTGAATTGGATTACGACGTAGCAACGCTAAACGTCGGCGAATTTCAGCGCGTGAATGGATTGAAACTGATCGACATTTCCGTTTACGCCGTTACTTGAATTTTAATGGCCCTTTACGGCAGGAGCATGTCAATTGTCTTTAACCGTCAATGCCGTACTTACCGCCATGCGCAAACTTTCCCCTCGGCGGCATACGACGCAGGCTGGGAGTGCGGACGAGTTGGCGGCCGAGCAACTGCGGCATTTCGGCATCGATCCGGCGTCGCCGTTTGGTGAGACGCTGTCGCGCTTGTCAAGCCGTTTGTACGAGAATCAAGCGGACATCGAGGGGTTGTGGCGCGTGACGCTCGACACCATGCAGTCGCTCGATCGCTCGGACCGGATCGCGTATTTCAACGCGCAGAAGTTTCTGTCGTTTCAACTTGCGAAGCTGTTGGACACGCTGCAGAATTCGTTCCGCCACAGTTACCAGTCGATGCAGTACAGCTTGACCACGCAGTCGGCCAAGGGCCCGTACGCGGTGATCGACAACGTGGCGGCGATCTTCTCGGCCACGCCGGTGATCGCCCGCACGGCCACATACATCTACGCCTGTGCCGAGTGGATCGAAGACGCGTTCAAAGGCAAGGAGCTGCTGCTGGAGATTTACTCGCGGTTGTTGAACCCGACCTCAATTTGCCTGGCGAATTTCGTCGTCGATTTAGAAGCGGGGCCGCGCGCCGGCGATTACTTTGCCTGGAACTTCAACAGCGGCATGGCGGCCATCGACGGCGTGTTGTCGCACGTGCTGGGCCGCGACGACATGCTGATCACCAGCCGCCATCTTTACGGCGGCGCACATCAACTGATCCACGACTGGTACGCCAAGCCGGCGAATTTGGACGTTGCGGTCGAGAGTTTCGACGGTTACGGCGGCGACGATTTCGAGCGCTGCTGGCAGATGGTTCAAACAAAATACGCCGATCGCTTGGCGGCGGGCCGCAAGGCCTACGTGTATTTGGAATCGCCTTGCAACCCGCACGGCTACGTGCTCGACGTGCCGGAGATTTGCCGGCGTGCCCATCAGTACGGCCTACGCGTGATGCTTGATGCCACCGTCGGCACGCCGTTTCTCGTCCGGCCGCTGCAACGCGACGACGCGGCGGAACGCCCCGACTTTGTGATTCACAGCTATACGAAGGACCTGTCAGGCACCGGTTCGGTGATCGCGGGTGTCGTCATCGGCCGCAACGAAGACATGTTTGTGCCCAAAGGCGAAACGATGGGTGGCGTGGCTTGGAACAACACGATGTTCTGGAACGTGTACTATGTGAAAGGTGCATTCCTGAACGCCGACGCCGCATACGAAGTGATCCAAGGCATGCGGACGCTGGAAGTCCGCATGCTGGCCAAGTGCATCAACACGCAAATCCTGACGCGGCTGTTCAGTGCTCATCCGCAAATCAACGTGCACTCCAACCTGCTGCCAAACAATGTGAATAGTAGTCTGCGCGAGAAGCTGATGTATCTGGGTCTGCCCGCGCCGCTGTTCACGATCGACATGGATCAAGTGCCGCGCGAAGCGTTTCAGCGGTTTTTCGATTCGCTGGAGCCGGCGTTCTCGCACATGATCAGTCTGGGCCAATCGAACACGATCGTCAGTTGCCCCGCGCTCACCACGCACTCGGAGTTGGACGCCGCCGCGCTCGCGGATAGCGACATCCGTCCCACAACAATCCGTTTCGCCGTGGGCGACGAAGACCCGCGCGACTTAGCCGCCCACTTCATCCACGCCGCGCGCCTGGCCATCGACCCGCTGGTGCCCGGCTTCTCCGCTGGCTTCCCGCAATCCGCCGAAATCGAAGCCCTGATCCGCGAGTGCTACTTGGACACGCACCGCCGCTACATCGAATCGAAAATGCCGGTTGCATAGCCTTTGCGTTCGCCTGATTTGGTGAAACCCCGTATGGTCAAAAAGTCGATCGGGGTGAAAAGTTCATTGGCAATTGGGTTTTGGACGGCTGAACCGGCTGCAGTTCAGCCAAGGCGACAGGGCTGGTCTCGGTTCCGCGGCGCCGGCGAGGCGTTTTTGCGCGCCGATTCAAGGCGGCGCGGAGTGACAGCGCGGGAGGATCACGAAAAGGACGTGCTACGCAGCGCGGTGGTAGTAACGCAACAGCCCGCCGAGCCGTTCGCGGCATTCGACGGTGCCAGCGACGGCCCCGACCTCGTCGCCTGGCTCGATGATCTTGTTGTCGAGGCCCTGGTGGTTGCGTTCTCGGTGATAATGCGCCATAAAATCTTGGACAGCGTTTCGCAGCGCCGCTTCGCCGAAGAAGATCATGCGGTCGAGGCATTCACTTCGCAGGGAACGAAAGAACCGCTCGATGTGCGCATTCAAATTCGGACTGCGCGGCGGTAGACGCACTGCTTCGATGTTTTCCAACTCCAAGATGGAGCGGAACGCTGCGCTGAACTTGGTGTCGCGGTCCATCAAGACGTGCGTCATGCCCTTGAGGAAGCCATCCTCGGCATCGGTCAGGTTCTTGGCGATCTGTTTCATCCAGGCGTCATCCGGGCTGACCGTGTAGCCGGCGAATTGCACACGCCGCGTTTTCAGTTCCATCGCGAACAGCAGATAAAACGTAACCAGTCCGCCCTTCGTCCAAACCTCGACGGTCGTGAAATCGATCGCGCCGAGCGTGTCCCAATGAGCTTTGAGGAACGTAGACCAAGTTGTCATTCGCTTGCGATCCGGCGCGGGTTCGATGCCGTGCTGCTTGAGGACATTGCCCACGGATTGGTCGCTGATCTCGTGTCGCAGATTCGCCAGCGCACCGGCGATGCGGTCGTAGCCCCAGGTCGGATTCTCGCGAGCCATGCGGAGCACAAGCTGAATGACTTCGTCCGACAACGGCGGGCGGCCCGCGTTCTTTCGCCGCGCGCTGTAATCCCACTTCTCCGCAACCAGTATGCGATGCCAGCGCAGGATCGTATCCGGCGTGAACAGCGTGCCCACTTCCTGCAGCATCTTACGGCCGAGCACCTTCCCCTTGACCGCCAACCGCCGCCGCTGATCGTCGCTCAACAGAATCCGTTTCTTGCCGAGCTTTTCCCGCAGCACTCGGTTCTCGGTTCGCAGATATTCGATCACCGCCTGCTGCTCGCGATTGATCCAAGCAGCGAGGATGAGAAACAACAGATACCAGGGTTGAAGCACGAATTTCATGATCCATCTTGCGTCGTTGACGGCGGCGATCGAACACGTCAAGTCTACTGGTTTCGCAGTTTTGGGTTAGTGCCGCGGGCCTGCTGACCGCGCGGGTGGACCGCAACGGCAACGCCACCACGTTGACCTATGTCGATGCGGACGGCGACGGCCTGGCGGATGAACTGTCGCAAATCGTCGATCCGGTGGGCGACGCGACCAGCTTCAATTACTTCGGCGGGCAGCTCAACTCGCTGACCGATGCTGCGGGGAAAACGACCACGTTGAACTTCGGCAGTGACAACAAGCTGTTGTCGATTACCGAGCCCGACCCGGACGGCGCGGGGCCGCTGGGCAGTCCGGTGTGGCAGTTCACGTACGACGCGACGACGCACCTGATGACGGGTGTGACCAACGCGGCGGGCGAGACGACTTC
>JBGTKH010000460.1:0-6130 GCA_041744735.1 Pirellulaceae bacterium
CGGGCACCGCCACAAGCACCATCGCAACCGCGATCAAGACGCGCAGTAAGTTAGATATTTTTAGCACGGCGCCCTAAAGTTCCGCTTGGTCGAGTGACGAAAAGACTAGATTCTGAAGGGAGCGAGTAAGTATCAGGCCGAGAGAAACCAGTCAAGAGAGGTTGCGCCAGCGCCTATCCGTTTTGGCTAGCCGGAGTGAGCAATGCTGGCGCTAGCGAAAAACTCGACGAGCCGGGTGACAAACCGCTCGCGATTGTTTTGCTGAGCGGTGATCACGGCTTCACTGAGCATGTCTTGGTAATCGGTGCCGCCCGCGGTGACCACGCTCACGGCTTTTGTCAGTTGATCGGTACAGCCCAGGCAATCATCGTCTTCCGCCCAATAGCCGTTGCGTGCGGTGGTGAAGTCCCGCCCGCCGATTCCCGCAAAGCCGGCAATGATACACCCGCTGGCGAAGGCTTCCAGCAGCGCCAGCGGACAAGCATCCAGCCGGCACAGCGACAGGTACACCGCCGACGCGCCCAACACCTCGGCGACACCGGCTTCCGAAAGCTTCGTGATCGGTATCCAGGGGATGTTGCGAAACTGTGGGTTTTCCGCCCGAAACAGGTCGCGCACAACAGCCGCTTCGAGCGAACGCTTGCTGGGCATTAGGGCAATTTGCAGCTTCTTCGGATGGCGCGGAAAAAAGATGCTGTGGTCGATGTAATTGGGAACGATGTAGCGGAACGGTCATCGGAGAGACTAGGCGCACCGGCTATCGGTCGCAAATCCGCCGTCCCCGTCGTCAACTGTGACGGTGACCGTAACAATGCCGGATTGACCGGACGTGCGAATCGTCGCGGTCCAACAGCCAACGCCAATCGGCCGCGGCAGGCAGCGCGACCCACACGCGCGCACCCAGGACGCCGGCAAGGTGTGGGATGGCGGTATCCGACGTGATCACCAAGTCCAGGTTCTGCATGATTGCAGCCGTGTCCATGAACGCACCGGACTGTTCATCGACGTCCTCAAACTTCCAACAGTTTGCCGATTGCGCCGAAATGGGGCACACACGTAACGGTGACAACAGATTGACACTCGACACATGTCGGACGTACTAGCAGCCTCCGCGCATAGCTCGAAACAGGCGCACTTGATGGAGCATGCCGAGAGCCGTGTTAAATCGTTGACGAGCCGTACCGCTCAATTCGACTCGTGCCGCGCCGGGGCGTCGTCGTTGTTGGTCATGGCCGTGCCGGTGACGTGTTCCATGATCCAGACGTCCATGTCGTGCAGCATTTGCGTGGTTAGTTCATCGCCGCAGGGATATTGACGCAGCGTGACAGAAAGTCCGGCGGCGTGAAACAGGCGCAACTCTTCGCAAGTTCGCTCGACGGTGTACATCTCGGCGTCGCGGCCGTGAGCGATGAACAGTGGCAAGCCGCGGGTCTGCTGCAGATTAAGCAGCGGCGAGTGTCCGGACGGGAACGGGCCGCCGACCGATAGCACTCCGGCAAAGCTTTGGGAATTCCGCAACGCTACGCGAAAGGCCATCGTGCCGCCGCATTGATAGCCGGCGAGAAAGATTCGTTTGGAGGAAATATTGAATCTTTCGCTGGCTGCGTCGATGCAATCAAACACGGATTGCTCGGCGGCGGAAATGCAAGTTTCGGTTTGGCGCCAGCGGTAGCCTCGCGAGCCATTCTCAATCTGGCAGGCACCGCGCGGCGAAACCGCCACGTAGTTCCTCATGCTCACCAGCGGCATGATGCGTTGAAGCTGGCGTTCATCGTCCGCCGGTCCGTGCAGCCACACCAACAGCGGATACGCATAATTGCGTTCGTAGTGCAGCGGAACGAAAAAGGTGTGCGGAAAACCACGTTGCCGCGACGCGGTGATGAGTGCTTGTTCGGTTTGTGGGGAAGGTTGCGGCGAGTTCTGGGCCGGGGGAGCGGCCAGTTGAATGCGATTCATGGATGGATGCCGGGTCGTGAAAGGGGCTCCGCAACGGCCATGTCACAAGATGTCGGGTTTTAAAACAGACGACGCAAAATGTCAACGTCAAACTGGATATGTGCGGAAAATCTGACGGAGAATCTCGTTGCCACGGTAATTCGATCCACGTGCTGCGTCAACCGGCGGCCATCAATTCATTCATTTTTTGAACGAGTTCCTTCACCGCTGCGACGCTCTTTTGGAAGTCGGCTCTCTCTTGAGCGGTCAATTCCAGTTCGACAATCCGTTCGACGCCGCCCGCGCCCAGAATCACCGGCACGCCAACGTAATAGCCACCTACTCCGTACTCTTTGTCGCAATAAGCTGCACAGGGAATCAGCCGCTTCTTGTCGCGCACAATCGCTTCGACCATTTGCGCGGTGGCGGCCGCCGGTGCGTAATAGGCGCTGCCGGTTTTCAGCAGGCCGACGATTTCAGCACCGCCGTCGCGAGCCCGCTGTACGATTTCCGCCAACCGCTGTTCGCCCAGCAACCGCGTGACCGGAATTCCGCCAACCGACGTGCAAGTGGGCATCGGCACCATCGTGTCGCCGTGCCCGCCCATCAGCAGCGCCGAGACGTCCTCGACGCTCACGCCCAACTCCATTGCCAAAAACGTGCGATAGCGGGCGGTGTCTAGCACGCCGGCCTGTCCCAGCACGCGCTGCGGTGGAAAGCCGGTAACCTTTAGCGTCTGCTGGACCATGGCATCCAGTGGGTTGCTGACCACGATTACAATGGCGTTGGGGCTGAACTTCTTGATTTGCTCGGCGACCGACGAGACGATCTTGGCGTTGGTGCTGAGCAAATCATCGCGGCTCATCCCCGGCTTGCGCGGAATGCCGGCTGTAACCACAACTACGTCGCTGCCTTGCGTTTCGTCGTAGCTGGTGGTGCCGATTAGCTTGGAATCAAAGCCCATGATCGGGCCAGACTGCGCCAAATCAAGCGCCTTGCCCTTGGGCATGTCGCCGGTTTGCGGGATATCCAAGAGCACGATGTCCCCCAACTCGGCCGCCGCGCACCAATGTGCCGTTGTCGCCCCGACGTTGCCCGCCCCTACGATCGTGATTTTTGCTCGGCCCATGGTTAGCTCTCCTCAAAGGCGTTTTGAGTTGTTGAAATGGCGATTTGAATCGGCGCACTTTCAAGATGCGTGTGAGCTATCGAATATGAGCATGAATCCCAGCAAGTCAAGTGGGTTGACGGGAAGAGATGGCCGTGCACCCCGTTACCTTCGACTCTTGCGGTTAAACGGCGGTTAGACGCGAGACGCCAAGTCCGCTACGGCGCGGCGCCGGCGTGTTCAAGACGATCAGCGATCGCCTTCACCAGTTCGACGGGGCTGAACGGTTTGGGAAACACGGCGACCACGCCCAACTCTTCCTGCAAGCGTGGCAATTCCAGCTCGAGCCCTTTCGCGGTGAGCATGATGATGGGCGTTTCGGCGTGTCTTGAGTCGCCGCGCATCCGTTCGCATAATTCGCAACCGGTCATCTCGGGCATTTGATGGTCGGTGACCACCATGTCGAACGAATTTCTTTCCAAGTGATTCCAAGCCTCAAGGCCGTTGCGGGCGACCGTGACTGCGAAGCCTGCCCGTTGCAGATTGAATCGCACGACGCTGGACAGCGCCGGATTATCGTCGGCGACCAGAATCCGCTTTCGCTCACTCGACATGATCGAAGTCTTCTTAGAATCTAGATTCGTTCGGTGGTCATCTCGCTCGAGACAACAACATCAGCTTTAAGGCACATGCCCGTAATCATTCATCGGACGGGACCGCAATGAGGATTCGCAGTGCGTCTGCGCGCCGGCGGATTCGGAAGCAACGGTACGACCGACGCCCTACAACCAGCAGAACTGCTGAGGTTCACTCGGCACTGGAAAAGTAGCCGGTGCTTTCGGTGACGTAGCGGCTGTTGCCGCCCGGCGGAATCCGGTTGGACGGCGAAAATCTACGGCCAGCGGTTTTTGTCACCGCAACTGAACCGCCGCGCGAGTGCCCATATCCAGGAACTTGATCAACACCACCATGTCGGCGTTGAACGCCATGCCGCGGGCACCGTGTTGAATGGAGAATCCCTCGGCCACGGCGCTGCGGAAGAATGGTTCGGGCAGCGGGCTGGACATTTTGAAGAGCGCGTGGGCCAGATTGTCGGCGACTTGTGGTTCGGCGGACGGAAACACAAACGAATCGGCCGCGGACATTGACAAGTGGCAGTTGAACAGCAGCACTTTGCCGTCGCTGGTCCCCAAGTTCTTGACCGCGTCGGCATATGGAATCGGGTCGCCGTCCTGGGACTCGCCGTCGGTGATGTGAATTACGATCGGCGGGAAGCTGTTGGGATGGGCGCTGATCCACTGGCCGAGAATCCCGTGAGCATAGTGCAGCACGTGGCACATCGGCGTGCTGCCTTCCGCCACCGGATCGACCCACACGGGATTGTCGCTGGGGATCTCCATCATCTCGCCGGTCTCGTCGTCCCGAATCTGCTGGACGGTGGAATCGATCCGCGCCGGATAGTTGCCGATGTCCACGATCGACACCAACGGCTTGCCCGCCAACTGCCCGGTCAGCGCCGGCTGGATGATCGGCGTGGCCTTTTGATCCGTGCGGTAGCCGATCACACCGACGTCCATCCAATCGCGAATCCCTTCGTCGCCCGACGCCCGCACGGCCATGTTGTGCAGCCACCCGTTGACCGCCGCCGCCAACTGGTCGCACTTCCGCTTCGACGAATTCCCCAGCGGCTCGACCATCGAATACGACTGGTCCAGCAAAAACAAAATGCACGCCTTGTAATCGCGGCTGATTTCACGTTGGTACGGCAAGAGTAGGCTCCTCGGCGAAGATATCCGGTCGCTTTGCTTATGTATTGAGCAAAGTCACATTATCGAGCAAGCCGTTCGCATTGGCAACCGAACTCTCGCGAATTCCTCTACGAGATGCTCCTTCTGACTTCTGAAATACCCGCGACTTACTCCAGCGTGAACAGCGCATCGACGGGGCAGGCGAATACGGCGGGGACGGTGGTGATTTGGTTGCCGACGTTGCGGCCGGCCTATTGACGACCGTGAAGTGCGGAAACGATGGTTACGGTACGGTTCGTCGGTGGCGGACCGCTTATGTGGGGTGTGATCGCAATCGTCTGATTAGAATCGTGGGGGCGCTGTGATGGGTCCGTCAAAATCAACAGTTCTCGTTGTGGACGACGACTTGATTTATCGCAAATTGTTGCAAGGATCCTCGACATGCAAATGCCAGGCATCGACGGCCTAGGGCTTCAGAAATACTTGGCCGAACATCGGACCTTTATACCGATCATCATCTTGACCGGGCATGCGGATGTTGCGACAAGCCGCACCGCCTTTCGCAGTGGAGCGATCGACTTTCTTCAAAAGCCGTGCGAAAGGCAGCAGTTACTGGCAAGCGTGGCGGAAGCCTTGTCGGCCGACGGTACATTTCGGCAGGAATATGCGCAGGGCGCCCGGATCAACTCGCTACTCGCAACCCTCAGCCACCGCGAACGCCAAATCCTGGAATTGATCGTCGCGAGGAAGTCGATCAAGCAAATTGCGTCGCAACTTCACACCAGTCCGCATACCGTCAGGAACCAGCGGGCGAGCATCCTGAAGAAAATGCAGGCCGAATCTGATGCATGCTTGGTGAGCATGGTTCTCTTCGCCCGCGCCGAAGTCAACCCGTGGAAATGACGCAACGGGATTCTGCCACGCTGTCCTGGCACTACTCCACCTGTGCACGTTTTCTCCCATAGCGAATGTGACTATGTCCATAGCGAAAATGACTATGGAATGGCATTGGGCGGATCGCTACAAAAATGAACGCCGATTCGGCGAAGCTGACGCCAGTTGTTTCAGTGCCCTCGAAAACATTGCTCATTCCTCTTTAAATGCCGGGAACGTCTATGATTCATCGTCTTGGGAAAAGTGTAAGCACAACCTCAACAGTCAAAAGCGCACGGCGTCGTAGAAAAGGGCGGGGCAAGGCCCCAGGGCAACCGCATCAAACTTTGACGGCTAAGGATAGTGCCAGCAGAAAGAACCTAGACTGAATCGTGCCGTGGGCCGTTGACTTTCCGATGCGCGAGCGAAGAATGGCGGCTACCGACTCATCAAGAAAAGCGGTGTT
>JBGTKH010000461.1:0-9097 GCA_041744735.1 Pirellulaceae bacterium
CGGTTGCAAATTCATTCGCACGTATCTTAGTCCCATCATCGTCGGGCTGGGTGTGTCGGTCATTCTGCTTGGCTTGTGCGGCTTCGTGTGGCAACGCTGGTGCGACGAGAGCGCCGGCAATTGGGATCAGGTTCTATTTAAGGCTGTTCAGTTATGCACACTGCAGTCAGGCGCAGTGGACGATGACAATTTGCTGCTGAGCGGGGCGAGGCTGCTGGCGATGATCTTGATCGTGCTCGTCGCTTGGAAGGCGCTTTCAACGCTGTTGCGAGAGTCAACGGACGTCTGGTGGCTCACGAAGCGCAACGGGCACACGATCATTTGCGGCTTGGGGCGCATCGGCGCGCTGTTGGTAGAAGATCTTTGCAAGGAGGGGAAGCAAAAACAAATCGTGGTCATCGAGCCGGACGAATTCAATACGAATCTGCACCGCTGCCGCGAGTTGGGTGCCATCGTGCTGATCGGTGATGCGACGGAGGAAGAGGTGCTGGCCAAAGCCGGCGTGCGCCGCGCGAGCAACATCTTTGCCGTCACCGGCAGCGGCGATTCCAACATCGAAGTCGCCGTGACGGTTTGCCGGATGATGGTCGATGGGCAAGCAGCGTCCGTGCCAGCCGCTGCAACGCCGGCGAATGGCCAACCACCTGCAGAGCCAAAGCGGCTGCGATGTTATGTGCACATCGTGGAAGCACAGTTGGCCGACTTGTTCAAGCAACACCCCGTGTTCCGCAACCAGCGCGATTTGGTTGACGTCGAAGTCTTCAATGCCCTGGCCAACTCGGCCCGCAACGTCTTTATCGAGCAACTGCTTGATCATCGGCCGACGAAGTTGGCAGAGGTGGCGCACTATGTCATTTTGGGATTTGGCGAGATGGGCCAGTGTCTGGCGATCACGCTGGCCCAGTTGGCTCACTTCTCCAACAACAAGCGCTGCCGGATGACGATTTACTACACCGGCACAGACGACGCGGTCTGCAGTTTCCGCTGCCGCTATCCTCGTTTCGCTCCTGAAATTACGCTGGACCAACTGATCGATCCAGACCCTGAGATGGACGCCTGGACGTCGCGGCACTTTCGTCCCCCAAAGGAGATTCAGGTCGACGACCCCAACGGCGTCGAGTACGTTTGCAATGCGGCCTTCGAGAAGGCACCTCTGGATATTGCGGACTACACGTTTCTCACACGCCTGCAACAGACCCTGGCGCACGACCATGTGAAGCCGGCGATCTTCGTCTGCCTGGACAACGACCGCAAGAATTTCGACACGGCGTATCGGCTGCACCACAAATTGGAATTCGGCCTGCTGAAGCAGGTACCGATTTTCGCCTGGATTCCGAAACAGCCGGCGCTGGCCGAACTGCTGCGCAATGAGATGTCTGCTTCGGAGGCGAAATCGGCGGCCCACGTCTACCCGTTCGGAGAATGCAGCCGAAGCTGCAGTTATAAAGAGGTGACGCAGCCGGTCGGCGACACATTGGCCAAAGCCTTCCACGACGATTATGTGGCCAGTTTCTGCTCGGGCTCCGACGAGCCACGATGTCAGCCTTGGGAATTGTTGAGCGAACAATTCCGCGTCTCGAATCGACTGGCCGCCGACCACGCCCTTGTGAAGCTGGCCATGATCGGCTGCGAACTCTCGCCCGAAGCGCCCGCCGGCAAAGCGGTCACAGCAACCGATCAAGACAAGGAACTCCTCGCCCCCACCGAGCACAACCGCTGGGTTGCCGAACGTCTGCTGGCGGGTTGGCAATTTGGCAAGTCGCGCGTCGACGCGCCACGCGTCCATCCGGACTTGATTCCCTTCAACAAACTAAACGACGAACAGCGGGCCAAGGACATCTCTCAGATCGACGTCGTGTTCAAGATTCTCAATGAAAAACTCGCCAGAGTTTAGTTTTCGCAAGATCCGGCCAAAGTCCGGCGACTTCGGCTACCCAAGACTTAGCCAGGCCGGCCCTTGGGGGTCAGTCCCTTCTTGGCGATGAAATACGTCAGTCCGGCGTCCACGGCGTGTTCGACAATCAAGAAGAAGACAAACACCACGGCGACAATCAGCGCCTCGCCGGGATCGGCCAGCGCGGCGGCGATGAGCACCAATAGGATCAGCCAACTGAAGCCGTAACCCAGCATCTCCATGACGGCCACCAGTGTATGGCCCATCAGGAAATCACCCCAGGATGGGAAGATCAAGCTACGCAGGGCCAGTTCGCTGGGCTTCCAGAATTGCTGGCCGCACTGGCCACAGGCGTAGTGGGCTTTGGGGACCACGTCCAGGCAGTGGCTGCATAGGTTCTCGCGCGATTGCGTGGACTGCGGGTTGAAGCCCAGTTGCTGATACGTGGCCAGCGCCGACTCGAACAGTGCCGGCATTTGCTTGCGGTCTGTGCCGCGAAAGCCGGAGAACCGCAGTTGGGTGCCGTCCACGAGGTCCAACGCCACTTGCCCGGTCCAACCGGCTTTGAACTTCTTGATCTGATTGTAATAGATCAGCCAGTAAGTATGCCGCGGCCGGCCCTTCGTGTCGCTGTGCAGCATGATCAGCCGCAAGTTGGTGAGCACGAACACCGTCTGGTTAATCAACGTCGCCCAATAGCCGAGAAAATACTGTTCGCTGAATTTGGTCTGCACGCCCTTGGCCACGTAGAGCACCTCTTCGCCCGGCCGCAACAGCCGCCGCAACAACGGTTCAACTTGCTGGATCAGTTTATGCTTGGTTTTCAGATCTCCTTTCGCGCCCCAGCCGGTGAGCTTGGGGAACATGCTGTCGAGGTTATAAGGGAGCTGCGGATCGAGCTGCAATCGCAACTCGGCCAGTCGCTGCGCCGCTGCGCTGGGTGTGGCCTGACTCATGCGGACAATTCCTCCTTCGTAGAACGAGAACTGAGTTCAAGTGACGGAGTTCGTACGACCGCGAAAGCTATTGCCGCCGCGCACAGTTCGATGGCCTTGAGTTTAAGCGAATATGTCCGCCGTATCGATCGTCGAGCGGTGAGCAGGGGAATTGGTCGGACGGGGTGTTGTACTCGGCTGCGGGCCGCGGGCGCAATCGCCCGACGGCCCGTGGTCCCCGTGCGATCATTTCGATCCTGGAATCTTCGTTTTCTGCTCGTCGATGGTCGCCTTGAACTCGGGCTGAATTCGCAGGCACTCGCCGAACATGCGCTCGGCTTCTTCGAGACTGCCCAAGCGGAGTTGGATCAGGCCGCGATACATGTGGGCTTCGGCGTAGCGCGGGAACAGCGTGACGGCGCGGCGGAATTCGGCGTCGGCTCTTTCGTACTCACCCTGATCGTAAAGTTTCAGGGCGCTATCGAAAATCTTTTGAGCAAACGCCGGGGCTTTGGTCACGACCGGTTTTAGCACGGTGACGGGAGCGGGTTGCTTGGTTTCGCCCGCGATGCTGGTGCCGGCTGAGGCGGCTTTCTTCTGAGGCGGCAGTAGCGCCAACGCCGCGGTGCCGGATTTGGCTTGCTGTGTTAGAGCCGCGATGCGTTCCTTCAATTGCGGCTTGAGCTTGACGGCATCGGCCAGATCACGTTCGGCCTCAACCATCTTGCCCGCTCGCAAACGCAGCAGACCGCGGGTCAGGTAATTTTCGGCCCAGCCGCAACTCCAAGACAACGCCTTATCCGCTTGCTCCATGGCTCCCGCCATGTCGCCTTGCAATTCTTTGACCAGCGCCATCAAGCGATAGGCCTCGGCATCGTACGGGTCGATAGTGCTCGCCTGTTTGAGGTCGGCCTGAGCCGCAGCGAGATCGCCGGCCTGCATGTGCACCAGTGCCCGGGACTCGCAGACCCAAGCGTCCTGTGGCGCGAGTTCCATCGCCTTGGCCAAATCTTCCAATGCGCCTTTCGTGTCCCCTAAGCCCTGACGCACTTTCGACCGCGTGATTAGCGCGTCGTAATAATTCGCGTTGATCTCGAGCGATTTGTTTAATGCGGGCAGGGCCAGAGCATACTCGGCGATTTCGTTGTACGCGTACCCCAGGTTGTATTGCACCACCGAATCAGCAGGATTGATCTCGAGCGCCTTGGCGAATGCCTCCGCGGCCTCGGCAAACTTCAATTGGTTATCTTGCAGGATCACGCCGCGCATGTTCCAAGCACGCAGGTGCCGGGGTTCGACTTCCAGCGCCTTGGCACAGTCGGCCAAGCCCGCCGCATCGTTGTTCTTCGCCTGCCAGTACGCGCGAGCCCGATAGTAGAATGAATCCGGGTCCTGCGGGTCGTGCTGGATGGCCTCGCCATAGGCGGCGGCGGCACTGGTCAAATACTTCAGATCGTAGCGGGCGTCGCCGATCGTGAGGTACGCCGCTGCATGAGTCGGCTCGATTGCCGCTGCGCGAACGCAGTCGTAAATGGCAGCCACCTTGTCCAGCGCGTAAAGCGTATCGGCCCGGTTCACAAAGTCCTCGGCCGATTCCGGCTGTGGTTCAGCCTTCAAGGCGTCGGCGACTTTCTTTCGCGACTCGACGGTAACTTCGTTGTTCGGCTGCAGTTCGAGATACTTGTCGAAGTCCCTCTGCGCCGCCGCATCCTCTCCGAGCACGCGGTACGCGCCGCCGCGATACAAATAGCTGCTGGGCGACGGCGACTTCGAGGCAATATCTTTGCTGTGCTCTTCAACCGCCGATTGGGCATCTCCCAAGTACAAATGCAGCAGGCCGAGGTCGACGCTGGCAAAGAAGTCTCCCAACTCTTTCGCGCGAGTCAAATCTCGCACCGCACCATCCGCAGCGCCGATGTTCCGCAACATCGCCCCGCGAATTCCGTACAGGTCCGGCGACTTGATGCCGAGTTGCACCGCCTTCTCAAAATCGGCGAGCGCGTCGTCGAGATTGCCTACGTTGTCGTAATACTGCACGATCGCTCGTTGCTCGTAGGCTTCGCCGTAGTTCGGATTCAACGCAATCGCGCGGGTGTAATCCTGGACGGCGTAATTGGGAATGCGGAGACCGTCCTTGGCACGCCCGCGCAGGAAATACGCTTCGGCATTCTCCGGCTCAAGATTGATGACGGTCGAGAAATCCAGCACAGCCCCCACGTTGTCACTGCGGCCGAGCCGCGTTTTGCCGCGCTGCATGAGCGCCTTAGCATCCGGCGCCTGTGCCTGCGCCACGTCGGCCAGCATGACGACGATCAATGCCAGCAGCGCACCAATGGAAATTCTCATCGGACCAATGCCCGCAGAAAGACACTTGACACGACGAGCAGATGAAGTGGTCTGAGTCATGGATGAATGCTCCTCTTGTAGAGATGAAGGATTGGCCTCTCCATTCCCGAGAGACCTGACTTTTGATGCAAGGCAACGATGGCAATATTTTATCCGCAGCAACTTCGGCTCGCAAGAAGCTACTGTACGTCCATTCAATTGCGTGGCACTCTGGGTTATGAAAAGCCGGTTAGCGTTCACCGGCGGTCGAGGGCCGGGAAGGGGAAATCGGTCGAGGGCGTGTGTTGCTCACGCATGATTCGTTCAATGTTTGCGACGACGATGTTATTGTGCACCGACCGCAGCGGTTTCGGCGGGAGGAATCAGTTTCGGAGTGGTGGATGGCGTCACGCGGGACTGGGACAGCAGCCGATCCGCTTCTTGCAGCACGAACTTAGGGTCCATGAACGGCTCGAAGCTGATGTCCTGCCAGCGCACCAGGCCGTCGCCGTCGATCACGAACGTGCCGTGCAGTGGCTGTTGCTCGAAATCGTCAAAGCAGCGATAGGCTTTGAACACGGATAGGTCGGCATTGGTCAGCAATTGGAACGGCATTGGTCCCGCGTCGTAGCCCTCGATCGACCGCTTCAAACCTGCCTGGTCATCGGTGCTAATCGCCACCACCGGCATGCCGGCCGCTTCAAACGCCTTGGCCAGCGGGCCGAAGGCTTGCAGTTGTTCGGCACAGTGCAAACATCCGTAGCCGAGATAGAAGATCACCACCACGGGCTGGCCGTGGAATTGTTTCAGCGAATGCTCGCGCCCTTCGGCATCTTTCAATGTCCATTCAGGCGCGGGCGACGGCTGCCAGCGGAACGGGCCGAGCGAATCCAACGACGGGCGGTTGCCAACGTCGGTCGGCTGCGGCTTGTTCAGTCGCCAATCGTCCGGCAAACTCATCTCTTTCGCGACCGGCGCGAGCCGCGCGAACGCTGGCGATTGGATGTCGATCGAGCGCGATAGTTCGCGCAACTCTTTGAAAGCCGCGATCGCTTCGTCCTTCTTCTCAGCTCGCCACAGCAGCTCGACCAGAATCGCTTGCGGGTGCACCTCGTTTTTCTTCGACGTCACTTCCGCGCGAACGTCTTTGATTGCTTGATCGGTCTCGCTGGCTAGAAAGCGAACGCGGGCCAGTTGCAGTTTGTCGCCGCCGCCGGCCTTGGTCAGCAGCGTCAAACCCGCCTTATAATCACCCTCGGCAATCGACTGACCGCCTTCCAACTCGTGCACTGCCTTCTGCAAGTTTTGCACGCGCGTGTCCATCGGCCGGCGAGCATCCGCCTTAGCCTTCTCGACGGCCTTCTCGTCCTTGCCTTCCTTCTTTGCTTTGTCTTCGGCGGCCGTTCCCGCTTCCTCCTGCGCTTTTTGTAGCTTCACCAATCGCTCGCGCAGCTCGAACAACTGAGCATTGCCGTTCTCGATGTCGCCGGTCGCATAATAGGCGGTCCCGAGCAGCCGCAGCCGCTTGAGCTGTTCGGCTTCGTCCTCGGTGGCCTCCAAATACGGCGTGTTGCACAGGGCGATCAACTCGTTCCACAGTTCAAACCGGCTGAGCAACTCGAACAGCCGCAGCCGGCCGTAATACGTGCTGCCGCGTTTCGACAACGTGTTGTATTGCGGATGCCGAGGCAGCTCGATCATGTTTTTGGCCAGATCGACTGCATCGCGCACGCGGCCCACGTTGCTCAGGTCGCGGATCAGCCACTCGTTGTTGTGCGCGAAGTTGTGAATCTGATCGGGCAGCACGCGGTCGCGCATCATGTGCGCGTGATCGACGCGGGCCGACGCCTCTTGCTGCCAGGCCGCGTCCTCGTAGCGCTTCAGCCGCGAGTAGATGTGACCCGGCATGTGCCACATGTGAGCGATTCCCGGAGCCGATTGTCCGCACAATGCCGCGGACGCCAGCGCCTTTTCCGCCCGTTCCACGTCCCACCAGTGAATCCGGTAATGATGCGCCGGATGCATCGGCTCAACGGCAAAGATTTCGCCCAGCAGCGCATCGACCGCCAAGTAACTCGACACCGGGATGCTGGCCGATTTGTTCTTGTAGATCTGCAGAGCCAGAAACGCTTTGGCTTCCAAGTCGTCGGGATATTGGTAGAGAATGCGTTCCAGCGCTTTCGTGTACGCTTCGGACCGGTCCTTGTTCTTTGCCGAGCCGGCTTTGATGTAGGCATCCAGTGCGTCGATATACATCACCTCGCGCTGGCTGATCCCCGTCTTGCGCTTCACCGCTTCGGCGATGAAGTCCTTCGAGCGCGTCGCGTTGTCGATGTTCGCCATCGCCATGCCCCAATAGTTCATCGCACAATCGGGATCGATCATCGCAGCTTGGCGGAAGGAACGCTCAGCCTCGAAATACCAGAATCCGTGCAGTTGGCCCACACCCTGATTGAAGAATTGTTGTACCAGCGGGTCCTTGGCGGTGAGCGGGAAGTTGACCTTGCCCGTGCCGCCCATCAGGTACGCTTTCTGCCGCGGACCTTGATTGAACACCTCACCGTGATACGAGTGGCCGGCCAGCACCTCGCCAGGTTTCTCTTCGCCTTCCGGCTTGGCGTCTGCGGGTTTTTCAGCGTCGGCCTTGGCGGGCGCCGGCTGCTCTTTGGTCGCCGGTTGGCCACTGGGAATCGGCTCTGGCGGTTTAATCGGTTCTTCAGATGATTCCTCGTCTGTTTGCTTCTCTTCTATTTGCTCCGCGGCAGTTTGCTCTGCCGCAATGTCCGCGTTGGCTTTCTCTTCACCCCGCGCAGAACCCGCAAATAACAGGGCCAGGGACAATACACACAGCCAGTGGGGCAGAGATCGCGGCATGAGAGATCCTTGGAGGTCGGGGGAAGCGACCGCAGGCGGGTGGTTTTGCGGCCGCAGCGTGTCGACGCTCCTTCAAGGGTAGATTTATGCGGCCCGATTATCAAGCCACTCGCCGCTCGCATCGGGGGTAAATCGCGAAAATCGGCTGAAGCCGCCATCGCATCATCCGCCGAAATGCTATATTTTACGGCCCACGGACTTAAGCCCACACCATCGTAACCCGAGGCGTAAGCGAGGGCCGTATACAGGAGCGACCGATTTCTCCCGTTGACTCCCCTCGCTTACGCTTCGGGTTACGATAGCCTTCCCCGCTAACCCGGCACTGAATCATCCGTCGCGTGCCGCCCGCCAGAAAGGAACATACATGAAAACGATTCTCGCAACCCTCGGTCTAACCATCTTGTTCGTCACCACCGCCGTCGCCCAAGAGTTGCCGCCGCCTCCGGGCGTTGGGGCATCGGGCGAGTTTCGCACGACTCGCGACAAGGCCAGCTACGGCATCGGACTGAACATCGGCGACAGCCTCAAGGAGGAAGGTTTCGACATCAACCTAGACCTTTTGATTCGCGGCCTGCGTGAATCGATTGCCGGCACTAAACCATCGTTGAGCGAACAAGAACTGGTCGCCGCACTGGGTGCCTTCCAGCGCGAAGCCGCCGCCAAACAGGCCGAGCGTCTCAAGGTGATCAGCGAGAAGAACAAAGCCGCAGGCCCCGCGTTTCTTTCCGCCAATAAGCTCAAGCCCGGCGTAAAGTCCACGGGCAGCGGCCTGCAGTACAAGATCGTCAAGTCCGGCACCGGCCGCACGCCAAAACTGACCGACAGCGTCACCACGCACTACCGCGGCACGCTGATCGACGGCAAGCAGTTCGACAGCTCGTACGACCGCGGCCAACCCGCCACGTTCCCCGTCGGCGGCGTCATCCGCGGCTGGACCGAAGCCCTGCAGCTCATGAAAGTCGGCGACAAGTGGGAGCTGTACATCCCCTCCGATCTAGCCTACGGCCCCCGCGGCGCCGGCACCGACATCGGCCCCGACGCTGTGCTGATCTTCGAACTCGAACTGCTG
>JBGTKH010000462.1:0-13921 GCA_041744735.1 Pirellulaceae bacterium
TGCCGTTTCCTACAATCGGGACTTGATTCGAGACTGGTTTGCTCGCCAGAGTGGCGGAATGGCAGACGCGCTGGATTCAAAATCCAGTGTCCGTAAGGACGTGAGGGTTCGACTCCCTCCTCTGGTACTTCAAGCGAGAAAGGGATTTACGACACGTGGCGTAAATCCCTTTTTCATTGCTGAAGCTGGCGCTGGGGACAAATTGGGCAAATGGCCATTTATGGCCGGGGAGTATAGCACTGGTGCATAGTGTGAACGGCCAGAGTGTCTTGACCGATGGGCGCAACCGCTGCGTGGCAAATGACCTATTGCATCGTCGTAACCACGCGTAATAATGGACCCGATAGCATTGCGGAGCTAAAGTGTACGTCGCGTTCTGAAGGAGTCTTGCAATTCATACTTGGGGGCGCGTGCCGAATCTTGAAATGGCACTTCGCCAATACACGAGGACAAGACATCGTTTCGTGAGCGGTGGTGATGACAAGTGGATAAGCAATCCCGTACGGATAAACTGCCGGCAACGCCCTTCGCAGATCCGCCTCAGTTCGCATTTCATGGTCGAGCTGCAATGGTTTCGGCTTTGGGCGAACTGTTGAAGGCACACGTATGCGCCTTCGATGCTGAGTGTGACAATTGGGATTTTGCCGTGGAGATCGCGACCCTCCGGCGATTTGGCCTCATGGCTACCGATCTACGCTGGCTCATCCGCAAGAGTTACGTGGAACACCGTCGTGATACATCCGGGTATGACGACGACGGAAGGCGCTTCCAGACGGCAAATCCGCTGAAGTTCCAGTTGGAAAGTTGTTTTGTGTTAACGAGCGCCGGTGCGGACTTTGCGAGTCGACTGCTCGATGGACATGACGCAGGATCAACGATGCTGCCAACGGCATTCGGACAAATCCTTGTCCGTGTAGCTCCAAAACCTTGCTGGGATGCTGAACGCCGTCAACTTCGAGTATCCGAGCACGTCGTGAAGTACTTTCGCTGGCCGGCACCGAATCAAGAGCGGGTGCTGGCGGCGTTTGAGGAAGACGGCTGGACCACGAGAATCGACGATCCGCTGTTTCCAGCCGACGGCCAGGAGCCAAAAGAACGATTGCATGACACGATTAAATGTCTGAATCGCCGGCAGAAAGTGCGCCTTATCCGATTTCGCGGCGACGGCACCGGTGAGGGCGTGGTTTGGCTATTCGAGCCCAAGGCGTGCGATGTTCTGGGCATCGACCTGCCGGCTCGAGAGGCATCATGAAATTGCGGATCAGACGAGAGAGGCCGTTTGCCGAAACGTGACAGCGTAACGGCTGTCCCACGACAACGATTCCGCTGCAGGTCGGCAAGCCGCTCGGGGAATTCAATTCTGGGTCGGCCTGTGGACGACTTTTAGCCTTGTAAACTCGGAAACTCCGGCCGGGCCGTTTTCGTAACCGATCCCTGATGTCTTTCGTCCTCCGAATGGAATCAGCGGATCGAGCACGCCATGTCGATTGACCCAAACGGTTCCGCACTCCAAACGGCTCGCCAAGTCGGCCGCCAATTCTTCGTTGCGAGTCCAGATTGATCCGCCAAGTCCGAAATCGGTTGCGTTGGCCCTCGCGATTGCGTGATCGGCATCGGTAAACGACATGATCGGCAAGACTGGTCCAAACTGTTCTTCAACGACCAACGGATCAGCGTCGGCGACATCGGTAACGATGGTTGGCGGGAAGAAGTAACCTGGACCGGAAAGCGGTTCGCCCCCTGCAACGATCGAAGCGCCGCCTTGCCTCGTGTGTTTAACGAGTTCATCAACTCGACTGAATTGCCGTTCGTGAGCCAATGGGCCCATTTGCGTTCGCGGGTGTAATCCATCACCGACGATCGTCTCGCGAGCGCGCTGAGCCAACTTTGCCACAAGCGGCTCGAAGATCGACTCGTGAACAAACAGACGCTTGATGCCCGAACAAAACTGTCCCGCGTTCGTGAACGCGCCCCAGAACAACGGCTCTACGATTTGATTGACGTCGGCGTCCGCAAGCACGATCGCGGCGTCGTTTCCGCCCAGCTCGAGCGTTGTGGATTTGAGCGTATCGGCCGAATTCCTCAGCAGAGTCCTGCCCACGTGAACAGAACCGGTAAAGGACACGTGTCCGACCTCAGCCGAGTCGAGCAGCCAGCCGCCGAGTTCGCGGTCACCGACCAAGACCGTCAGCACGCCTTTCGGCAATGGCGCAGCGTCGCCTGCGATTAACTCGGCAAGCCGAAGTGTCGAGAGCGGCGTGAATGGCGACGGTTTCAACACCACGACATTACCAGGCAAGAGCGCCGATGCGATCTTGCAGGCCGCGAGAAAAATGGGGAAATTCCACGACGTAATTGCCCCCACGATACCAATCGGTTCGTGTTGCACTTTCGCCACGCCGTGTTCGGTGGCGATCTGTTCAACTGGCAGCGCGAGTTCCGCAAGAGTTGCAAACCAGTGGGAGGCCGCATAAATCTCGTTCAGCGCCTCGCGCTTTGGTTTTCCTTGTTCCTGCGTCAAGAGCGTTGCCAATTCAAAAGCGTTCTTGCGTTTGCGAAGCACCTCGACACATTGCCTGAGTGCGACTCGACGATGGTCTTCGCTGGTCCGCCACATTTGAAACGCCTGACCCGCGCGTTCAATGGCTGAGGCAAAGTCTGCGCGCGTGGAACAGGGAATCCTGTCCAAGACTGCTTCGGTCGCGGGATTGATTACGGTGAGGGTGTCCGCCAGCGTAGAAATGCGTGCCGTCGCTTCAATTGTCGATGTCACCAGAGAGGCTCCTGCTTGATGGAGACGGCGCCGTTTGTTATACGTAACAGTGTCGCAGAACAACAATCGCCTTCGATGGATCGATCAGCCCATTTTCGATCCAATGAGCATTGGTTCTCGCGAAATCAACGACAATGGCCGCGATTCCGCACCCGAGACTCGTCGCAATGAACGCGCAGACTGACGCAATGCCTGATGTACAAATACCGGAAGACATTTCCGGTTGGTTTCAGGGTCGTTTCCTTGCTCCGACGTTTTTAGGGAGTCTTCTGGGGCCTATCTTTGGATCGCCGCTCCGAGATCCCAAGATCTTTGCCGTGCTCAAGCCACGCCCGGCCTATCGGTACGCAGCAATCGACGCTTGGCGACGAACCATGTGGCACCATGGCGGCCTGCCGCGGCGAACAAGAGAAGCCATCGCCGTTGCCGTCTCGGTAGCCAACGAATGCCTTTACTGAAGTGATTCGCATTCGATCTTTCTGCGGTCGGCAGGAGCCACAAGCGTCGAAACAATCCAATTTGTCGGCGCCGTTCGGAAGGCGATTGTGATTCACGACGCGAACGAACTGCAGCGGAGCCTGAGTCAAAACGGCTTTGATAGCACGGAGGCGTTCTTGATCGCAGTTGCTGTCGCGCTGACCAGAAATCTCGCCCTGCCAGTGCGTGGCGGCCCCGTCGGACATTCACATCCACTCTTGTTTCGGGAACAGTTGATCGATGGGTTGGCGGTCACGTTCATGTTCAATATCGTAAATCGCATTGCGAACGCCTACGATCTTCAGCCGGAGTGGGTCGCATTGCGGCGTACGGAATCGATTCGGCGAATCACACGTTCGTTCATGGCATTTGGCTTGCCCTTTCAGATGCCGCTGTCCAACGACAGCAAAGAAGCCTCTGAGCCTCTCTGCACTCACGTGTATTCATTCGTCCGTCACTTTGGCTTCGATGAAGTTTCGCCCGTCTGGCAGCAGCTTTGTGTTTTGCCTTCGATCGAAGTCGCAATCTATCAGCTTCTGTGGGTAGCCGTAAATTGCTCGGACACGGACGATGAATTACTCGACGCAGTGACGCAAACTTGCCTTGGGCCTCCGGAAGCGATTTGCCCTCCCAAGACGGCTGACGCCCATTTGTCGGTTTGGAAGCAAATGTTCGCGGAACCTTACAATCCATTTCCATTCGAGGCATCAGTGTCGGCAATCAGCACAGGGGTGAAGCTCGACATTGTCTTTCGAGTCGCGCTGCTGGCCAGCATCCACAAACTGAATTGCAGCAATGTTCGGAGTCTGGTTATGCAAGCTTTTGAAGGGTAGCGCTACGGAATTACTTGGATTCGCTGTGCGGAAACTGTCGCAGAAACGATGCGTGAAAGCCGAGGTGAATCGGGTTCGGCAGCGATAACAACGTAACGGGACCCGCCGCGATCTCGTGGGCATTGAAAATCGCGAAATAACTACTCGCGGGCGTCGATGCGTCGAAGACGTGGCAGATGATCACACCTTGGCTCGCGCCGGACGGATCGGCGACAAAAACCGGTTCGCCGCCAAGATACTGGCCGAGTGGACACGCCCAGATATCGAAGTTATCCGGCTGCGACCATTTGGCGTGGACAAGCCGGTCAAAAAACTTCCGCCCGTGCCGGCCGGTGGCCGAGATACCTAGCATCCACAGGTCGTCATAAGGCTGCGACTCTAGGCGCGGATCAATGGCTGGAAAATCGGGCGCAAAGCGGTAGTTGATCGACGTCTTGCGGGCAATCGTCCGAGTTGCCAAGTCAACCTGGAACCGAACTGGTTGGCCGAACGGCGCGTCCACAAACAGGTCCGGCAACTCCTGGTACTGGTCGTAAACCGGGCGCTCGAATTCGATCACGTCCACGACGAGTTGGTTGTTCTGCTCGAACGCGTTGATCGTATGCAGGCAATAGCGCCCCTCGATCGGAATCCGCGCAATCTCTGTTCCCGTTTGGCGGCATAAGATCAACAGTTGACTTCCGCACTGTGGCTGCCACGAAAGTGAATCGATCGTCGCCAATCCGCGCTCGGTCAGGCCGGTGGTGTCCAAAACGTAGGGACTCAAATAGAAGATGACGTAGTTTTCGCTGGCCGCGAAGTCGTGCAGCGAACACGACAGATCAATCGGCACACGCGCGCGGCAAGCGAGCCTTCCTGCACGGTCGAAACGGTAGTAAATCAACAGCGGCTGATCCGGCGCGAAGAAGATGCCGAAATTGAGCAATTCGCCATTTCGAGCATCAATCTTCGGGTGGGCCGAAAAGGGCGCCGCATCATTTAAGGCGCGATCGAAGTCAAACGTCTTCGCGGGAGTCAGCGTTTCGAGCGTGACCGGGTCCAATTCCATCGGCAAGCTCTGCTCGCCGAAGGCCAGAAGTTTGTTTTGATAGGGAAAGACACTCACGTTGTAGGGCGACTCGGTGCCGATTCCACGTTTCAAACGATCGCCCTCGAACGCCGTCCCAAATGTGCGATAAATGCGCTGCTGCTGCTCTGCTTCCCGAACAAACTTTCTTCCGCGAACGAAGCGGTTTCCGAAGAACACGCCATCGTTGGTGAATCGCAGCGTACACACCATTCCGTCGCCGTCGAGCCAGTTCGCGTAGCGCTGTCCGCCGAAATCGAATTTGGCAGGTCCGTTCAAGTAGTAACTTCCCCGTAGAAATTCGGGAACGATTCCCCACACGTCGTCGATGCGGTAGGCGGACTCTGAGATGTCCTGAAAGAAGGCATTCTCGATTTCGGGCGAGAAGTCAACAATCGTGGAAATGCTTGGCATGCTTATCATCGACGATTCCGCGACGGGTCAGGCTGTTCAGATGCGAGCTTTCTGGCGAGCGGAGGCTCGGCGCTGATTGTCGGTGCGACAAGCACTATGTCGCAATGAATCCAATTATTCAAATGAGGATGACCAAAAATGACTCAACCCCCAATGTAGAAGCTTGCCGGTTATGCCGATAATAGGGCTAAGGAAAGGTGTCCTCATCCGGTTCTGGCAGCATGCGACTTGTCTACAGTCCGCGGATTCCCGCTGAGTTCTCAAGATGCAAGGTAATCACCACCGAATTCTCGCGGCGCTATGGTTGTTAGCTAGCATTACGCCGGGCAGCACGGCGAACGCCCAGACGCGGCTGCCAGATACCAACGTCGTCATGGCATCGCAAGCGTCATTGATCGAGCCGGTTGGGCCGTCGGTTCAACTGGAAGACCTGGCGACACAGGTCCAGCGCCAAGCCATTGAAATCGATCGACTGCGCGAACAATTTGCCGCTTCGCAAGAAGCGATGTTGAAATCTGCCACGGTGGATCCTCTGAGCTTTCGAGGAAAGTGGGACTACGGTCTCTGGTTCGAGTCCGCAAACGGCGACTTTCGCGCGAACATTGGCGGGCGCGTCGAACAGGATTGGGTCTGGTTCGACACCGAGCCCGATTTGGCAGCAGCCATTGGCCACATGGACGATGGTGTGTTCTTTCGCCGTGCTCGTATTCACGGCGCGGGCAGAATGTATGGTGTCATCGATCTTTTTGCCGAGTTTGAAGCGGCGCCGGTCGACAACCTTGTCTTCCAAGACATGTGGGCTCAATTGCGCGAAATTCCCCTGATCGGACATCTCCGCGTCGGTCACGTAAAGGTGCCGCTGGGTCTGGAGAATTACACGAGCGCCAAGTACATCACGTTCTTTGAAAGATCCGCCGTCCACGATGCGTTTCAACAGGAATACGACCCGGGAATGGTTGCCTGGAACTACGGTCCGGAAAAGAACGTCACCTGGGCCGCGGCTTTGATGCGTTTGGATCCCGACGAATCGGGGCGTGCGTTTGGCAACGGTCGCTACAGCGGTGTGGGCCGTGTGACGATGGTTCCTTGGAGTGCGAATGACGACCGGGCGTTGCTGCACTTAGGCGGCGGCTACCGATACGATCACGGAGGCATTTTTGACCCTGCCGTGGGAACGGAAGTGGTTCGATTTCGCACCCGGCCCGAGTTTAGGAATACTCGTCGATTCCTGGACACCGGTCCTTTGATATCTAGCGGTACCAGCATTCTGGTCGTTGAGGGTGCTGTCGTGCTTGGGTCGTTTTCGGTGCAGGCCGAGTACCTCAGCACGACCGTGCATGACGCTTCGATTCCCATGGGCGGTCCGGCTCTGGGCAATGCCTCGTTCGACGGTTACTACGTGTATGCGAGTTACCTTTTAACCGGTGAAACACGGCCCTACGATCGCACGACGGGAGCCTTTGGTCGCGTCGTGCCGGCCGAAAACGTGCGTCCTGGTACGGGGAACATGCTGCTGCAAGGTGCCTGGGAGGTCGGGATCCGCTATTCGCTGGTCGATCTGAATGACCCAGGCGTCAATGGCGGCGTTTTGCAAACCGTGACGACCGGCTTGACCTGGTATCTCAATCCGAACACCAAGGTCTTGTTCAACTACATCTGGGCGCGGCGCGACGTCCCTGGGCCGCCCGTCGACGGCGACGCAAATCTGTTCGGAACGCGGTTCCACATCGCGTTCTAAATGCACGACGAGGCTACATGGGCAGTGCCATCTGCGCATCAATTCTTCGCAAGTAACGCGATAGCGGCAAGAATTAGCCACGCAAGGTCGGCGGCGACAAAGCTCCTCTGGGCGATACCGAAGTAGTGGTAGCTGGCTTTGAAGACGACGAACGATACTATGGTCGCAATCAAGCAGACTGCCGCGATCTCTAATGCAAACACTTGCACCTGCTGCGAAAGCCCACCTTCTCGAAAACACACCGACAACAGCACTGCCGCAATGGGGAAACAAATTGCCGACAGCGAGGCGCCGCTGATGTGCATTTTTCCCGTCATTGACAACTTGTTAAACTCCAAGTGACCCTCCTGTTGAAATGATTCGTCCATCGGAAACACCGCCGCGATTGCCAGGCCAACACCAAAGACAAGAAGCAAGGCCGTGCAAAGAAGAACGAGCGTCGAGTGTTTCAGCGAGAATTGAACCCCAATGGCCAATGCGATGCCGGCAATACACCACATCCAGAGGGCCGAGGTCATCCACCGACCGTACGGACCGATCGCATATTCACTGATCGGGCTCGACAGCACGCTGAGGTCCTTACGGACGAAGTGCAGAAACACGAGCACCAAAAGGACATATCCGGTTGCAGCGCATGCCAAGAAAAGGGTGGGGTACTTGATCATCTAGAGTTTTCCCGACCGAAGGTCCCCAAGACGTTAAGCGGCGTGAATTTAACAGTGGCGCCTGTAATGAGCAATTCAATCTCTGTGGAAAGCGGAAGTTGGAAAGGACCGACTCCGCCGACTCACCAGTATAAACCAGTGCAGCGGCTGCCAGTACGCTGCCGGAGTTTAAAATGGCCTGGCGCTCGCAATTTGACGCACAGAATTCGCCTGATAAACTGCGCCGCATGGTCGCGATATTGCTTCTTAGCCAGTTCATCCCTTCGACGCCAGAATTTAAGACAAGCCATGACTGACTTTACCACGAAACGCCTGCCTGTAGATCGCGATGCTGTCGCTCCCGACAACTCCGATGTACGGATATTGCTCGGCTTAGAAGGAGCAGGGATGGCCCACTTTGAACTCGGGCCAGGCAAAACGTCGAAAGCTGTCGGGCATCGAACGGTGGAGGAGATCTGGATTTTCATTTCAGGTCGAGGCGAGATGTGGCGCAAACAAGGTAGTCGTGAAGAAGTGGTGCCGGTCGACGCTGGAGTTTGCTTAACGATCCCACTCGGCACGCTTTTCCAGTTTCGCTCATTCGGCTACGAGCCGCTCTCCGCAATCGGCGTCACCATGCCGCCGTGGCCTGGAGACGGTGAAATGTACGAGGTTTCGGGAAAGTGGGAGTCCACATCATCTTGACGACGGCATGGGCCGACAGAAGGGGCATTGAGTGGCCGATGGACTGCGGAAGGCGCGAGGCCGTTTTCAGCTTTCGGTGAATCAAGATTCGTCAACGGCCCGTTCGCGCGTCGGCTGGTCAATGTGCAGCCGATGCTTCAAATCCGCAATTTGGCCTTGATGGCGTTGTTCGTGCGAGGCCATGAAGCTCAGAAGCTGCATCACGTTGTTGTCGCCGAGCAGTGGATGCTGCACGTGCAGTTTGCGGAAATCGATGTCCGAATTGTCGAGTAGCAACTGTTCGATCGTTTCCAAGGACGATCGCAGTTCCTGTCGCAACTCGTCGGCGGGCCTGCCGCGGCGCGGGTCCGCAATGTCGGGATGCTGAATGCGAATCAACCGGCTGCGGGCCAAAGTGTCCCGAAGACATATTGGCACAAACAACGACGACAATGTAAAGGGAATCTCGACCATCGGCAGGAGCGCCTTTGGAAAAAACCCCGGCGCGACATTGACTTCGGAAAATGAATGCCGAATCACAGTTGGCTGGCCCGACCTGGTGGCGTTGATGAGCCGCGCGATGTCCTGCATCAGGAAGCGGTCAAATAGCAACAAATGATCCAGCACTTCGCCGATCGACCACTTGCGCGGGTAAGGACGCTCGTCGAATTCGTGCTGCGAAAGGTCCGCAACCATCGCCAATGATTGCTTGCGCGCTGATCGGAGCGCATCCAAGTTCCGCTGGAACATCGCAGTGTCATCGCGTGCTTGAACGCTCATCAGCTTTCCCCAACACGCTCAACGGTGGCATTTCCGATGCGGGCTTTGTGTTCACGTTTGAAACCCGCCCGCCGTCGATCAAGATGCTAACGTAGGGGCGGCTCGGATTAGTCGAAAATTGAACAGTCACCAGGCGCGACATTCTTTCCTTATCTCTCGACCATTGGCCGAATCCGGCAAACGTCACGATGTCGCAATCGCCTCGCTTCGATCCAGCGAAGTCAACGGAAACCAAGCTGTGCATCACGAACGTTGCTTCCTGCGAATGATTCGTATATTCGAAAGTGGACTTGTCACGGGGATCGTTGGAAACGCAGTAGTGGTACGAAAATCGATCGCCGGTAGGCGCAAGTTGCATTCGAGCGCTACCGCTCTTTTTTGCCAAGCGAGGTTTCGATTCGTAGACGGCCTCGACTTGGAAGAACGGGTCCAGCCGCGAATGGGGACCTATGGGAATGCCATTGGCCAAGTCTGGCAGGGGCCACAAGATGCCTTCCTGGTATGGCAGGAAGACCGTGCCGTTAAAGCGGAAGCGGATCTGGCCATTTGGCCTGCGCTCGAACCGAGCTGGGCCGCGGTACTCGAACGAACCTTGGGGTGTCCGCGGTTCAACTCGCACGAGCGCAAAGAACAACGCCTGACCAAGAAAACCGCGATGCAGAAAGTCGCCGATCACTTCGCCGGTATGGACATTGACGGCACCCACCGGAATGTCGAACGGGTCGTCAAGCAAATACAGATCGGTTTGCCGGTATTGGCGGGCGGTGAATCGCAGCACGGCATCGTGGCCGACCATCCCTGGCGCCAGCCGGCCTGGAAACACGTCTTGCAGCGGAGATAGGTTGACAGCATCGAGCGCACCGGCTGGCGGCAACATCCGTACGCTGAACGGCACCAGGTCGCCGAATCGCGTTCCGAACTGGATTCTCATCCGCCCCGCGAGGTGCGAACGGCCTTGGGCAAACCCCAGGTCGGGATGGTTCAGCGTAAAATCGTCGCCAAAACTCGTGCGACTCGCATCGGCGGTGAACTCACAAACCGTGTTCGTCGGAATCCACGGTTCGCCTGCAGACGATCGCTCCGCATGGAAGTCTGCGGTGCTCAAATGCAAGTGTGGGTGAAGCTGCGTCCCGTTCGCAGGCACCGTGGCAAAGTCACCTGCGGGACTGCCCAACGGCAGCGCGAACCGGAATCCTGGCCCCATCGGAACAAACGCCGTTCCGTGAAACAGAAAGTCGAGTTTGCCGTCGTCACGTTGCTGGAAACGCGCCCACGCGGTTCCGTATCCTTCATGCGGTTTGAAGCCGTGCTTGTAGCGGATAATTGGTGGACTGGGAAAGCTCCGCGGATTCAGCCGTTGAAGCACCGACAAGCCTGAGTTCTCGAAAAAGTACATGAAGTCCAGGTTCGACACCTCGCCGCTGACCAGGTTTAAGTCGCCGGAGCAAACGGTCCGCGGCGGTTGGACGACACGCGGATTCATCAAGGGAAAGCGAAGAAAATCTGGAGTCGCCAAGACGCCTTCATCACCGATCAGTTCGCCTTCAAGGCGGACTTCGAAGTGAGAGACATCATCAACGGGGGGACTGAACTTGAATCGAAGTGCGCCCTCCAAGCGGCTGCCGAATATGGCGAGACCATCGAAAACGTCATCACTGCAGACGCCCCATTGAACGTCCTCTCGGCGCAAACAGTTGATGACGCGCATGGCATCGCTGTGATAACTGGCGTACTTGTTCAGCGGCAGCACCTGCTCGAGACCGGGCGGCAACTCAAGCGGTTTCTGCGGAGGAGTGCGGTAAACAGCGTTGTACTTTGCGTCCAATTCCTTCTCAGTAAGAATGCGCTCTGTCTTAGTGGCGTGCTGCGGCGCTTTCGCCGGATGAGCCGACACGTGAGGAATCGAATCCAATTCAGCGTCCATCCAATTGCGGCCGGCGGCAGCACGGTACGAGGCAATAGGGTCGTTAGCTCCGATCGCGTCTAACGGTAACGGCGGTAGGGATGCTCGGAAAGTCTCGTTGATCGAACCAATGACACAATTGGCGACTAGTGCCTGCGCTGTGTGGCCGAGGGTATAGCCGTTCAGCCCGTACAGTCCGCCCAAGTAGTCCGTCGAAAGATGTTTGTCCGCGACATGCACGCCCTGTTGGGCTAGATCTCGAACAAGCGCCGCAACGTCACAATGAGATGCACGGTCCGACTTTTCGGTCACCTTCAAGATCAGGTCGTTTAGATTACCGGTGTACGAAGTGATCCGCTGAGCAGCTTCCGCCGGAAGAATATGCTTGCGATCAAGCGGCTGGAGCTGTCGGCGGTTGATCTGAAAGCCGATCTCCATCAGGCCAGACACCGTGATGCAGTCAGCGGCGTTGAGTTGATACAGCCTTGCCAACGCGTTCGGCGACACTTTAAGAACTCGGCCGGCTGATTCCAAGGACGAGAAAACCGCGGTGTCCAATGGGTTCGGCACATTGAGAACGAGAACGCCGAAGGCAGCGTGACAAAGTGCGTTCAAGATCGTTTCAAAGTCGCGGCGCATTTCGTCGAGACTGGGCAACCGCTCCGCTTGCCCGCTTAGCGCGGCTTCCAAAACTTCGGCAAAGCCGAGTGCCACGACGACAAACGTGGGATGACGGCTAATCGCACATTCGAGTTGCGTGGGGGGGCGTTCCTTGCTGTCGGTGATTGAACGGTGCGGGTCAAGGATAAAGTTGGCTAGCGTTTGCTTTGGATTTCGCGGATGAACCAACGGAGCCATCGGATGCAAGCGCAAGCAATCTCGCACGCGAAATCCGGGGACCGACAAATTGCCGAACTCCGCCGGTGGGAAATTCTCGAACACCGTGGTCTGCGCCAGGTAGGGCAGCCGCACGGAGCCGTTCTGTGGAACGACACTAAGAATAACACCTGGCGCTTCGAACAGCGGTTGCCGGAACTCAGTGCCAAAGTGACGGGCTAGTTGCGCGGGAAAACTCATCCGCTGCGATTCGGACGACAGTGCGAATTCGCCCATTCCGGCCGACATCCCTTCACCGATCGCAACCATTGTGCTCACGTCCAGGCTGCCAAAGTCCGCGGGGTGTACCTGGTACTGCGGACGCGGCACGTCCGAGCTTTGCGGCGCGGTAGCAAACGGCGCATCTGCGCGGCGTTGTTGATGGGTAGTTGTTGCGCCGGATCTCCAGACCAAAGACCGGTCATCGTCTGCGTTCCCGTTCCCGTCACGATAGAGGTCGGCATCTGCCGGGCTGTCCCAGACGCCGTCAGCCATGCCGCGCATCATGCGTTGGCCGGCGTCGATCATTGTCGCAAACAAGTCGCCTGCCGGATTATCATCGCCGTGCGGGTGTGATTCCGGATCGCGCGGAAGTCGACCATCGCCGTCCCGCTCCAACACTTGCTGAAGCTGATCAGCGCCCAATTGGGCCATCGCCATCGGCAGGCGAAGCATGGTCGACATCAAATCTTTCATCACGTCTTCCTCAGCCGCACCGCGCTAGCGGCCGGTTCCGGAAACCGTGGGCTAGCGCCCTTCGGCTGAATCTTTTACACGGCCGGATGCGACGAACACACTCGGGCCATTCGCCCAGCAGTTAAACGAACGTTTTCACCACCAGTCGCGGTTTCCGCAGCCCCGCTTTCACGCACACGAAACGCTCGCAGCGCAAACGGATTCAGATTCCACGCGAACTTCTGAACCGAATCGCGATGCATGGCGTAGTCGGCCTGCATGCGGGCGGGATCGAACGTCAAGTGTTTCAGATCGATGCTTTCAACGAACGAGCCGTTCGTCAGCACGCGCTCATCGCCCAGGACCACCGAATAGACGTGAGCCACGATGAACTTCGCCATCTCTTTCAGGTTGACAAGCTGATCGTCGAGCACTTCTTTCGCTTCGTCACCCGTGACACCCACCTGATAAAACGTCTGCTCGGCCCGCTTCAGAGGTTCAAGCTGCATAAAATCGTGAAACACCGGCCCGACCACGCGGCGGCCGTGCGTCTTCTTCCACTGGTAAAAGTCGCTAAGGAAACTCTGCACCTTTGCATTCAAGTCGCCCAAACGGGAAAAACGGCTGAGGAATGCAGGCACAAATTCCGGGTCCGTCGCCAAGTCGTTGATGAACGGAAACACGAAGAAGGCAAAATACACGGAAAGTTCCCAGGTGTATTTAAGGACAAACGCTTCTTGATCGCCCAACACGTCGTAGCTGGAAGCGTAGGTGGGCAGCAGCGAGTTGTACATCGACTCCATCAGCATCTCGTACAACCAGCACTTGCGTTTCAGTTCCCGTGGATCGTCCGTGAGAATGGCGTCAACAATCAGTGTGTTGTGCAGCGCGATGAAATCGCTGCCGGGGCTGTACAGTCACGGCCAACGCGCACTTTGGGCAATCTAGGCTAGCGCGGCAACGCGAACTTTGGTAGAGGTAGTGCTTTCCGTTTTCGTGTCGGGAGGGACCTTTATTGGAGAGCGCGTGATGCATCAAGTCAACTCGGATGACGTGGT
>JBGTKH010000463.1:0-8971 GCA_041744735.1 Pirellulaceae bacterium
TCCAACCACTGCACGTTGGTGTTTCGCAGGTACGGATAAGGCTTGCCCTTGTTCTTACCCTTATCGAGCATTTTGCCGAGACGATGGTCGGCGATGTGGCTCATTCGCACCCATGCCCAGTTGCGCGGAAGATCGAACGTCATTTCATCGGGCTCGACAGAAGGAAGCGACTTCGAGCTTGAGACGTTCTTGCCATTCGTGGGTCGAGAGCGTTCTTCGGCGGCTCGATTTACCAACTCCGACGCCGGTTCGTCGTTCTCGTCCTGCTCAACCAACTTCCCTCGCACCGCCAAGTCCAGAATCAACTCACGCAGCTTCGCCACTCCCTCCGGCGCTTCGGCAAACGAGTCGAGATTGTCGAAGAACGTCGGCAATGTGGGGCTACGCCCAAGGCCGGCGAGCTCGGTGGTCGCAGCGGCGTTTTTCATCGAGACTCACCTCCGGGCATGGTGTCAAATCGCAGCAGATGACAGTCCGAAAGGTCTAACCGATTGTCTAACCGTGTGTAATCGTTAGCCATTTATTCAATTCGTAAATTATGGGTTGGACAAGACTTACAGTGATTCAAGTGTCGGCCAATTGTATAAAACAGGCCCTAGTCGGCTTCATTTTGAGGTGGTTTAGACAATTCCCAACTCGCTCCCAACCCTCGCCTTCCCTCCACAGGCCGGATCAGGGCGTCGCGCCGCATGCTTTGCAAAAGATTCTTCACAAAGTTGCGTTTCTGCCCGTCGTCGAGCCCTTCGGAGAGTTTGCCAAGCAGCAATTCCTCAAACTCTGACCGGGTTGCCCGGCCTTGCTTTTGCAAAAGTGTGACGACCATCTGACGGCAGTAGTCTTTGTCGATCCCACGCCGGTTCAGGTAATCAATGACGGTTTCCGTCGTGATCGCGATGCCCTGGCAGACGTGCAGATTCGGACGCCGGCCTTCGATCAACTTCTGGCGCTTCAGCGACTTGAATTCGTGATCAGTCAGCGGTTTCCCTTTTTGCACTTTGTCCAGCGCCACGACGTCAAACAAGTCAAGGTCCGTGCGCGCGATCAGAGCGTGCGTGTACTTCTCGTCCAGGATTCTGCCGTGCAAACGGACTTCGACGCGGTTGGATTGGCCGAGTTCGTAGTCGGGCAACGGAAAAAAACGCTGTTGCTGCAACGTGAACATCTTGCGGATGCCGCTGCCGATCGTGTCGATCATGTCGAAGTGCACCATCGCGTCGGCGAGAAACCGATTCCGATAGAATTCGGCCGGAGCGTTGTGCCGCAAGACCTCCTGCACGCTGCCGGGAATAAACTCGCCAGGATTGGAAAACAGCAGCGAGTCGGCTTCTTCAATCACGGTAATCTGTCCGCCGGTCGTGTAATTCTGATGGGCGATGCAATTGTGCAACGCCTCGCGGATCACCCAGGGATCGTATTGTGCGACCTCCGTCGGAAACAACGTACCCGGCGGCATGTAACGGTAGGTCAAGTTGCGGATTTTGCCGAACAACCGCTCGGCCGTCAGCAAGAACGGTGGCTCGAAGTGTTCGTAGTCCTTGGTGTTTCCATGTTCGTCGCGCAGCAGCCAGGATATTTTCGCAACAGCCGGAGAAAAGTGCTGCGTCGATTCGGGCTTACCAAGCAGCAGAATGGCGGCGCGGGTGATTTTGCCGCCGAGCGTGACTTTGGCCTTGTTGAGAAAGGTCGAGTCGTTCGACGCATCCACTTCGTCAGCGAGACGCGGATATTTCGCCTTGTACTTTTCGCGAGCCACGGCGACGGCATTGCCGTCAAGATCGTCGAGCCGTGCGTGTTCACAGATCTGAGCCGACCAATCGGCACCGCTCGCCTGACGACGGATGGCGTCGATCTTGTTCAGCGCGAGATAGCCGATCGACTCGTGGATGCGACCGTACGGAACTTGCCGCCACGTCGTTGGTACGCCAGGCGGCGCGGCCGGAATCTCGAACATAATGACCCGCTTCCCCTCAACGACCAGTTCATGGATTGCTGCGAACGTTAGCTTGTGATTCGTGTGCAGCGAGATGTCTCGCTTCACACGGTCCAGTCCCGGCGCTTGCAGGCAATAGTTCGAGCCGCAAATTTGCCTTGGCCGTTTGTCCGTGACCCCGAAGATTAACCAGCCGCAACGCTGCTTGGCGATGTTGGCTTCGTTGCTAAGCGCCGAGAAGTACTTGCCGATGTCGTCAAACTTCTCCTGCTGCTTCGCCTCTTTGAACTCCAGCCATTCGGTTTCGGCAGGCAGGGCCATTAGCTCACGCAGTAATTGTTCGTTCACGAATCCGTCCCCTGTCCTCCGAGCGCGGCGGCGAGTTCCTGTTTCAACTGAGCGAGTACGGACCGCGTTTGTTCGCGCACTTGCTGAAGTTCGGCCAGCAACTGGTCGGGATCGCCGGGGCCGCTGTCGGCGTTGTGCGGGTTCTTGATGTCCAGGTTGTAGCCGCCCGCCTTGATGTCGGCGGCCGAGACCTTCCACGCCTGCTCGCCGCTCTTTCGGCCTTTGAATCCGCCGCGGGCGTCCGGCTGGCCCCACCACTTCTTCTCCGGCTCGAACTCCTCGATGCGGATCGGCTTGGTTTTGTTGTACGACTTCGCGCCGGGCGGATACGGGTGTTCGTAGAACCAGACGTCGCGAGTCGCCGCTGTTGCTTCCTTGTGGCCTTTGGTGAACAGCAGCAGGTTGGTCTTGATGCCGGTGTAGGGACTGAACACGCCGTTGGGCAGGCGGACGATCGTGTGCAGGTTGCACTCGTCGAGCAGCTTTTCCTTGATCCGCGTTTTGACGCCTTCGCCGAACAGCGTGCCGTCGGGCAGCACGATCGCGCCGCGGCCACCAGGTTTGAGCAGGTGCACGATCAGCACCAGGAACAGGTCGGCCGTTTCTCGGGTGCGAAAGTTCTGAGGAAAGTTGCTCTCGATGCCGTCCTCTTCCATGCCGCCGAAGGGCGGATTGGTGACGATCACGTCCACGCGGTCCTTGGGGCCGTAGTCGCGCAGCGGGCGGGCTAGCGTGTTGTCGTGCCGGATGTTGGACGGCACGTCGATGCCGTGCAGCAGCATGTTGGTGGTGCAGAGCAAATGCGGCAGCGGCTTTTTCTCGACGCCGCGGACCGATTGCTGCAGCGTCTGTTCATCGGCCGCAGTCTGCACGTAGTTGCGGCGGACGTGCTCGATCGTGCAAGTCAGAAAGCCGCCCGTACCGCAAGCCGGGTCGAGCACCGTTTCGCCCAGCCGCGGATCGACCATCTCGACCATGAACTGCGTGACGGCTCGCGGCGTGTAGTATTCCCCCGCGTTGCCGGCCGATTGCAGGTCTTTCAGAATCTGCTCGTACATGTCGCCGAACAGGTGGCGATGTTGCGAGTCGTTGAAGTCGATCGACTCGTTGATCTTGTTGAGCACCTGCCGCAGCAGCGTGCCGGACTTCATGTACTGGTAAGCGTCCTCGAAGACGCTGCGCACGACGTAACCGCGCGACTGGCCGTTGGTCCCCACGGCCAACTCTTTCAGCTTGGGGAACAGTTCGTTGTTGCAGAAGTTCAGCAGTTCGTCGCCCGTCATACCTTCCGGGTCGGCCGCCCAGTTGCGCCACCGCAGCTTGGCGGGGATCGGCGAGCGGTAGCGGTCCACGGTCAGCTCCCATTCGTGTTCCTTGTCGTCGAAGATTTTCAGGAACAGCATCCACACAAGCTGGCCGATCCGCTGCGCGTCGCCATCGACGCCCACGTCCTTGCGCATGATGTCTTGGATGGATTTGATGGTCGTGGTGATAGACATAGCGATTTTTGTGGCACGCGAAGGCGCTAAGGCGCGAAGGAAAAAGCCAGCACGTGAAATAACTTCGCGGCTTCGCGACTTCGCGTGATAACTCCTAGGCTGCGGTTTTATACAACAGTGATTGCAGTTCCTTGACGGCCGCTAAATACGCTTCCTTGCCGCCGAAGAGCTTGATGATTTCCACAGGCGTGCCGAATTGGTTGATCGGTTGCACGTTCAGTACGCCCATGTCTTCGACGTGCTGGATGCCCTCGTCGGCGTACTTGTCGAGCAGCGCTTCCAGCACCGCGCGGGCCTGCTCACCATACTTGGCGAAGTAGTCGCGCTTGCGGACGTTCTCGGCCCGCTCGCGCCGGGTGAGCGGCGGCTGGTCGAACGCGACGTGACAAATCAAGTCGAACGGGTCGAAGTCCTTGCCCACTTCGTCGGCCAACGCCGCGAGCAAAATGCCTTGCTGCTCCAACTCCTCAATGATGGCCTGTTTCTGTTCGGCCGCGTTCCAGCGGATTAGAAAATCGTCGAGCGACGTAAACTCTTCGAGCACCGTCTTGCGCGTGTAGTCTTTCAGCGATTCGGTAATCAGCTTGCCGCCCTTGCCGTAGTACTGCACTCGCTCGGCGACAACCCACACGGGAACATCGTTGACGACGTACTTGCGGCGCCGTTGCGACAACGTGCCGGGAGGGAGAGGCTCCTGCCGAGCCGATGCGTCGTCCCAGGAAGGCTCCGCGGGAGCGTCGCCCTCCCCGAATGCGGCGCCCTCCGGAAACTCATCCGAATAGCCTTCGTCGGGCGGGATGGGCGGATCGTCGGGACCGGGCTCGTAAATCTGCACCGGCTCGCCGTCGAATTCAGGATCGGCGAACAACTCGGTCGCCTTCTTGAAGTCCATGATCGTGAAGAAATACTTGTCGTAATCTTCCCTGATCCGCGTGCCGCGGCCGATGATCTGTTTGAATTCGGTCATCGACTGAATGCGGCGGTCCAGCACGATCAACTTGCACGTTTGGGCGTCGATGCCCGTCGTCATCAGCTTGCTGGTGGTCACGATCACCGGGTAACGGCTTTCCGGGTCGATGAAGAAGTCAAGCTGGTTCTTGCCTTCCTCGTTGTCGCCGGTGATCCGCATCACGTACTTATGGTTCTCGGCCACTAGATCGGCGTTCTCGTTCACCAGCGCCTGCCGCATTCGCTCGGCGTGGTCGATGTCTTCGCAAAACACGATCGTCTTCGCGAATCGGTCGGTCCCTTTCAGGAACTCGGTGATTTTCTTCGCGACCAGTTCGGTGCGCTGATCAATCACCAGCGTGCGGTCGAAGTCCTTCTGGTTGTAGATGCGGTCTTCGATCTCTTGGCCATGCTTGTCCAACTTGCCGGCTTCCGGCCGCCAGCCCGTCAGGTCCTTGTCGATGTCGATGCGCACCACTTTGTACGGCGCCAGAAAACCGTCTTCAATGCCCTGCTTCAGCGAGTACGTGTAGACGGGATCGCCGAAGTAGTGAATGTTCGAGATGTACTTGGTTTCCTTCGGCGTCGCGGTTAGGCCGATCTGCGTGGCCGAAGTGAAGTACCCGAGAATTTCTCGCCATGCCGAATCTTCCGCCGCGCTGCCGCGATGGCACTCGTCCACAACAATCAAGTCGAAGAAGTCGGGCGAGAACTGTTTATAGATGTTCTGTTCTTCCTCCGTGCCCGAGATGGCTTGATACAACGCCAGGTAGACCTCGTACGATTTGTCCACTTGCCGTTTCTGGATCTTGGTCATCGCCGACCCGAACGGCTTGAAGTCGTTCGTGCGCGTCTGATCAACCAGGATGTTCCGGTCGGCGAGAAAGAGGATGCGTTTCTTCGTCTTCGATTTCCACAACCGCCAAATGATTTGAAATGCCGTGTAGGTCTTGCCGGTTCCCGTGGCCATGACCAACAGGATGCGATTCTGTCCGCGCGCAACGGCCTCGATCGTGCGGTTGATGGCGATGAGCTGGTAGTACCGCGGCATCTTGCCGCTGCCGTCGTCGAAGTAGTCTTGTGTGACGAGCGATTGCTGGGGCGCATCCAAGTGCTTCCACTGGCAATAACGATTCCACAGTTCGGCCGGCGACGGGAAACTGCCCAGCGTCAATTCGCGTTCCGGCGGCCCCGCAGTCCGAGTGCGATCGTGCTCCAGAAAACCGTCGCCGTTCGAGCTGAAGACAAAAGGCAGGTCGAGCGTCGCAGCGTAATCCAACGCTTGTTGCATTCCGGAGCCAACGGCCTGGTTGTTGTCCTTGGCCTCGACGACCGCGATTGGCAGGTTGGGCTTGAAGTACAGGATGTAGTCGGCGAACTTCGCCGCGCCTCGCTTCACCGTCTTGCCGCGCACCATCACGCGGCCCTTGGTGAAGTACACCTGTTCGCGCACTTGCGTCATCACGTCCCAACCGGCCGATTCAATTGCCGGCGTGATGAACTTCGTGCAAATGTCGCGCTCAGTCAGAGCCTTCTTGTCGATCGCTTCCACCGCAGCAGCCTTTCACAAGCGAGGGCCGGCGAACGAATCGCAGCGTTATGAATAGAAACCTCTCGTCAAGAACTCAAATGTACGCTCCACCTCCTCTGGTTGTCCACAGTCCGGGGGGAATAAGTTACGTCACAAACACCGGCTAAGTCGAGGCATGAGACGCGCTATGAATGCTCTCGTACCGAGCGCGTCATGGCACGTTTAGAATTCTCGCATCGCAAGCGCGCGAGATATCTGGCGAGATACAGGCGAGCGTGGCCCCGTGGGTGCGGAAAGGAACACCGAGCGCAACCCTTCGTCCCGGTCGGCGCCGTGTGAACCTACGGACGAGGTTCGTACTGCCAGCCGGTGTTGACCACCGGGCCGCGGGTTCGCGGCGGGATGGCAAGCGGATCCAGTTCGTGTGCTGGCGGCAGATATCCGTGCGGCGGCGGCTGGTATTCGCGCACCAGCGGTTGATAATCGATCGGCGGCTGCGAGGGATCTTGGAAAACGTTCACCGGCCGCGGGTCGTAGCCGCCATGTTGTGGTGGCGGCTCGGGCGGTGCGGGCGGCGCGACGTCCGGCGGCAGTGGCAGCGGATCGAATGGTTCGGTTGGTCCGGCCGGTGGGCTGACCGGCGCACTCTCTTCATGGCCGGAATGAGACGCCGGCCCGTAGAGCATGTGCTGCGGATATTGGCCTTGGCTGATCGGTTCCGGCCGGCGCAAGATGAAGTTGTTCAATTCCCACGAGCGGCCGCGCAGCGAGTCTCGCCGGTCGGCATCGCGGTACGCCTGATCCGGCCAAGGACCCTCGGCCAAGTACACGCCGTTGTATTCCAACAGCGAGCCCTTCGAGAAGTGGATTTGCTTGATGGCCAACGAGTATTCGACGACAGCGCGGAAGTAGGCGTTTTCGACTTCCGTCAGCCGACGTTGCGCGTCCAGAATCAGGTCGGTCAGCCGTGCCAATTCGGTTTGTTCGGCATCGACAAACGCGGCTTCGAGTGCCGCCAGCCGATGTTGCGCAGCCACTCGTGCGTTGAAATACGTCTGGGCTACCGCATAGGCCCGCTCCAACTCGCCAAACGCGCTGCTCAGATCGTGCACGACTTCACGTTCCTGTTCTTCCAAAATAGCCACGTCGCGAGCCAGGTTTAGCTGGGCGTTGCGAACGGCCGCGTGGGCTTGGCGGAAGCCGATGGGCATGACGAACTCGAAACCGAGTTGCCATTCCTGGAAATCACCGCTGACCAAGTCCTTGAAGGCATTATTCCGAGCAAATCTGTTTTCACTCGGATCACCGATGGGGATGAACTTGTCATCGAACAGCAGGTTCTTGCCAAAGCCGCGCCAGCGATAGCGGCCAAAGGCGTCCAAATTTGGCAACAGGAAGTTGCGGAACGCCAGCAGTTCTAGTTCGCGGCGTTTGATTTGCCACTTCTGCCGACGCAGCTCAACGCGCCGCGTCAGGGCTTCGCACAACACGCCGGGCCAATAGAAGTCGACTTTGGCCATCGTCGGTTCGGTGGAGGGCCGAATCAGGCGGCCGTCGGTAATGGGCAGACCCATCATCAGCCGCAGGCGCCGTTCGTGAGCCTGCACGCCGCTGGCCGCGCGGAAGGGCAGTGTCCGCGTGCGTTCGATCAGCTTGCCGGTCAGCGCGTCTTGCACTTCGGCTTCCAATCGGAAGTACTGTTCGCGGGCTTGGGCTTCTTTGTCCGCCTCGAATCCCTTGCGTCCCTTGTTCCCTTCGATGACGCGCCACGTTTGCAGCGCCCGGTCGCGGGCGGCAATTTTGGCGTCGAGATCGCGATAGGCGAAGTACAGATCCCAATAGGCGTTCTCCACGTCGTTGACAAAGTTCCGCACGCCCAGTTCAAAATCCGCCAGACTAATGTCGGTGTTGACGCGCGCGATCAGCACGCCATTTAGAGTGCCCGGCAATCCCGGCGCCAGCGCCACGCGGCCGAACGGCCCAGCGATACGGTTAAAGTCGACTCCAGACCCTTGCAACAGCGGATGACGAAACTCCGCGTCCAGCAGCACGTCCCACGCACCACTCAGCGGGTTACCCGGCGTGTTGTTGAAATCGTAGTCGATCGTCTTGCCGATCGTATATCGCGTGCCGGTCGCCGCACGTTTGGTAATTCTGTTGTCGATGCGCCCGATGTCTTGCAACAGCGAACTGTCCACAAAAAACGGGTTGTTCACCGAGCGGTCGTTCTTCTCGAACGATCCGCTCGATGAGAACACGGCGTCAAACTGGCTCAGCGCCGCATCCACGCCGAACCGCGGGTCGGTTTCCTGTATCGCCGGGCCTTGAACTGTGCGGGTCGTGGCCGGAGATTGCAGCACCGTCCCACCGAGATCCCGCAACACTTGCGAGTTCGAGAGTGCGACTTGCACCGCCTCTTCCAGCGACACGTCCCAGAACTCGGGCGGCCCACCCTGGTGCAGCGTCAGCGGTGCCGCGGTCATCGCCACTTCGTCGTCGGCCGGCGTTTGCACGTCGGGGAATTCAATTTGCGTGGCAACGCACTTGTAATGCTCCAAGTCCGCGTCATGGAAGCCGCAATCGGGCCGGCGCAAGATGCAGCCCGGCAGCGTCAGCCAAATCAGGGCCGCTACAGACAGGAAGGTGGCGAACGCGAGATTCAGCGGACGGCCTCGCCGCCATCTGCGCAGATTGCCGAAGCGCACGTCGCGATAC
>JBGTKH010000464.1:0-4928 GCA_041744735.1 Pirellulaceae bacterium
GGCTGGTGCGCTTGATCGAAATCCAATTGCCACGAAAAACACGAAGAGGCACCTGGAAAAGATTTATGAGAATGCGTTAGTTCATCGGCTGCGAAGGCAAGGGTTGAAGGTGCAACAACAGTCTCCACTGACTGTTTATGACGAAGACGGCACGATTCTCGGCGAGTACTTTGCCGACTTGTTTGTCGAGGACTGCTTGATTGTGGAGCTCAAAGCACCAAGGCTGTCGCTGACGAACACGTCGCGCAAATCCTCGGTTATCTGAAATCGTCCCGCATCGAAACCGGCTTACTAATCAATTTCGGCGCAGCCAAACTGTTCGTCAAGAAGTACCTGATGACCGTCGATCGTCTCTGAACATTCTCGTGCTTTTCGCGCTTTTCGTGGCTGACTTCCGTTCGCAGCCGCTCGCAGCGATGTTACTTCACGTTCTGGCCTTTGAGGTAATAGATGGCCAAGTGTTTGCCGTCGGGGCCGATGAATTCGCTGATGGTAAAGGTGCCTTCCACGGCGACGGGGCGGACGGTGAAGCTGGTCGACTTGCCGGGTTCCATCTCGACCAAAATGCAGTCATACAGCGCGGCGCCGGGACCAAAACAGCACTCCATGTTGTCGCGGACGAGCACAAACTGCGTGATGCCTTTTTGCTGGAAGCTGGGCAGGATATAACCGCGGATATTGATTGGATTGTTATTCAACGATTCGATCTTGTCGCTCAGCAGCGAGCGCCGGAACGGGTCGCCTTTCTTCATGTCGAACTTGATGTCGTCGAACGTGATCGTGCGCGTCTTCCCCGCGCTGCCGTTTTGGGCATACAGCGCGATGGGCGCAGGGGACAACAGCAGCAAGGCGAGCAAGCCACCGGTGTAAAGATTGGCTGTTGATAGCGTGCGAGACTTCATTTCACATAATCCGCGTCGAGTTGATAGTAAACGCCGTTCAATCCGGAGACCGGCTTGAGTGCCGTGTCGACCTTGAGCGTGCCGGCCAAGCGGCGCTTCGTCTGCGTGTAACGAATCCGCAGCGGATCGCGCATCGTGACCTCGATCATGTCGGTCAGTTTCGGTTGGCCGCCGAAACAGCACGTGCCCATGTCCGGCACCAACACAAAGGCTTTTACCGGGCCTTGGCCGCTGACACCCGGATGCACGTAACCTTTAACAAAGATCTGCTTGCCGTCCAACTGCAATGCCTCGGGCGGCACTGGCAGTTCCGAGTGTTCCCGGTCAGGCTGGAGCTGATAGAAGGAGATTCGCTGATAGCCTTCGGGCACCTCGGTGGCGTAAATGTAAGCGTGCATGGCGGTGCCGCCGAAGAGCAAGATCGTACCTAACGCAATTCCCACTGCCGCGGGCGCGACGCCGGTCAACTCGTCGCTGTAGCGGCGGATGCTGACCAAAGCCATCACGCCCAACACAAGTCCGCCCGCCGCCAGAACGAGCAGCACCGGGAACAGCAATCCGGCCACCGAGAGTAAACCGAAAACTAACGAAAGCACGGCCGCCCGGCTGACCGTGCGGTAGGGGTGGACGACAGCCGATTGTTGCTCGTCGGCGAAGTAAGTCGGATTGCTATTCATGGAAGCGTACGCGGGAAACAATGGCGGGCTGTGAAGAGTCATTCGAGGCACGCATCGATGTTAGGTGGGCCGCGAAGACTTGACCCGCCCTGCGAATGCGGCCCATCCAACAGTTATCAACCGGTGCCGCGGAGGATCGTCCAAATCACGGCCATCAGCAGCACGCCGGCTAACCACGGTACGACGGTGACCGTCAGAAGGTTCGGTGCGGACTGCGGTGGACTGTTAACGGAAGCGGTCGGCGAGGCGCGGGTGACTCGTGCCGCGGGCACGACGCTCTCGGCTGCGGCAATCGGCTCGCCAGACGATACGGCCAGCGGAATCGCGACGGCAATGTTCTGGGCATCAGCGGCTACGGGCGACTCGTCGTTGCTCGATGCCTTCTCGCTACTCGTGGGAGCCGCAGATGGTCCGAACGGAAAGAACGTGTTGGCTCGCTTCACCGCGGCCGGATCGACCTTTTCTAGCTCCTCGATGTACTTCTTCGATTCGGGCAGCGGGCAAGCACGCAGGTAATTGATTACCGGCACACGCACCCAACTCGATTTCTCGTCCGCTTCCTTGAACAACTTGACCAGTCGTTCCATCTGCGACCAGTCCTCCCAGCGAGCCAAATCGGGAATCACCAGGTCGGCCAACTGCGGCCGTTCGAGCATGTGTCGCAGCCCTGCTAAAATCCGCTCGCGCGGAATGATGTCCGTCTCGGTGCCGTGAAACCGCAGAGCCATGATCGCGGCGTACGTGTCGGCGTACTCGGCCTTCTCATTTTTCAAGAACAGGTTTTCGATCAGCGGCATGCCGTCGGCGCCTTTAAGCGTCAGATAGCAACCGATCATTGCGTCCAAGCCGCCCTTTACCTTACGGTCGCTCGACCGGAGCATCTCTTCCAGCATCGGCAGGTCTTGTTCGCCCCCGCAAACGCCCAACATCGTCAAATACAAACGTCGCCGGCTGGCGGGGACGTCCGCGTCTGTAATCCACTCGACAAGCTGGCCGTGTTTCATCTTTGGCTCCAACGCGATCACCACTTCGTACGGCGCTTTGGCGAATTCGTCGTAGGCGTCGCGAGCCAGCATCTCTTCCGGATCTTCTAAGAAATTCTGAAAGAAGGCCAGCCGATCGGCGCCTTCCTTCGGCACGCCGGCGAGCTGCGAAATGTACGCCCGGCTGCGATCGGTCAGGGCCAGCGGCGTGGACCACATCAGCTTCGGCGGATCGACGCCCATCAGCAGAAACGACTTCCCCTTCGGGGCATCGCCGAAATAGATCGTCTCGATCAGCCGGCTCGTATCGACAAACGATTGCCCCTTCACAACCTGCTCGACCTGAAATCTGGCCTTCGGCACTTCATCGCTTTGGCTGTTCTGATTTATGGGCGGCGCCTCGACCAATCGAGCAATCACGACGGCGTCCATCGAGGCGATCTCTTCGCTGAACGTCTGCGACACGGCGGCACAAAACGGGCAAGCAGCGGCACGTTGCGCCCAGCACGTGGCAATCACGACAGCAGCGGCCAGCGGAATGAGAAGAAAGCGGCGGGACATAGCGAGATCCTTATGAGTGTAGCTCTGTAGGCATCTCGCTCCGCGAGATGAGATTCGTCTCGCGGAGCGAGACGGCTACAGTATTGTGGCACAGTTACAGCGTTTAGGAAATACGAAACCGGCAATTCGGCCGCTAAATCCTAATCACCAAGCGACTTAGCCACATCCGTTCGATACGCCGACAGGGCCGGCAGGAAGCCGACGATGATCGCCAGCAGGATCAGGGCCGGAATCAACAGCGGCTCGGGGTACACGTTTAGGGTACGCTCCTCGGTGAAAAGTTCCAAGATGTTCATCGGCGGAGCCCAACTGAGAAATCCGATTGACACGCCAGTCTGGTCTTCGACCCAGGGACTGGCAAAGGCGTTGAGAGCGTGGCCGGCGACCCAACCGATGATGCCGCCGCCTAACGATAGGAAGATCGACTCCAGCAGGATGATCGTCATCACGGTGCCGCGGCCCGCGCCCAGGGCTCGCATCACGGCAATCTCGTGCCGGCGGTCGCTCATCGAGTTGTAGATGCTGACCAAAATGCTGATGCCCGAGACGACGCAAATCATCGCCGTCAACACTAGCAGCACCCATTGAATCGGTTTCACGATGATCGCGAATAGATTGTAAATCTCCATCACCGGCAGCACGGCTTGAGCGGTCGGGCCTTCGTTGATGTTATTCTGCAAGCCGGGCGTGACCAGCGGGCTGATCGTCCGCAACAAAATCGCCGTGACCTCGCGCTGCTCGACCGGCAGTGGTTCCGGGTCGTCGATCGCGTTGTCATTGTACGCGAGTGAGGTAGCGATATCAGCCTGATTTTCGTCGCCATCCATGGCAGCGTCCGCTTCAGTGGATTCAGTTTCCGCCACCGGTTCTTCCTCGATCGGCTTGGCGTGATCCTCCATCAAGTAAAAGCCTTCCATGTTTACGAACACGGCGCGGTCGTTGGGAGTTCCCGAAGGCTTCAGAATGCCGACGACCGTGAACTTGCGTTCGTGGCCGTGGCCTTCTGGGTAGCCGTGAGCGGGTGAGATTTCGTCGCCCAGCGCAACTTTCATCTCGCGCGCGACCGCCGAGCCGACAACCGCCTCAAAGTAACCATGCTCCTTGCTCTTGTGCTGGAAGTTACGGCCTTGCGCGAATTCAAACTTTCGGTCGCGCTCGACATCGAATACCAAGTCGTCAAACATCGCGGGCGTCGTGCCGACGACGCGGAATTTTCCAAAGTAGTCGCCCAGGCAAACCGGAATCGCGAAGTACGTAAACATGCCGAACTTGCCGTCGCGCGAACCGGCTTGCCGAGATGCTTCGGCGTCCTCCACCGCGTCAAGAGCCAGCAGCGCGGCCAGCGATTGCGGGCCCGGCAGCGTACCGGCACTTAACGAAAGCACCTCAGCGTCCGCGGCGTTCCATTGCGCATCGCGAGCGTGATAGGCAATCGAGTGCTTCCATTGCTGCCCGCGCGATTCGGCGGTGAAGAATTCGAGGTAGAAATCGTAGGGAATGTTCTCGACCGGGCTGCTCAGGTAATAAACCGTGTTCAGCGTCAACTGCAGCTTGCCCCCTTTGGCTCCCACGATCATGTTGTAGCCGAGGCTGGAGTTGTTCCGGAATGATTCGGACACCACACCGTGAATCGTCAGCACCGCCACGACCAGCATCACACCCAGCGCCATCGACAACGCCGTAAGCAACGAGGCTAACCCTCGCTGTTCGATGCTGCGCCAAGCGATTCGCCAAAGACTCATGTGATTATCGTCGTAGCCGAACTCGTGAGAGTTCGGTCCTTTGGAGTTTACGCGGCGGCCGAA
>JBGTKH010000465.1:0-6010 GCA_041744735.1 Pirellulaceae bacterium
ACCGCCCATGACTCGACCAGCACACCGCCCGAGGCCGTGATGATATACTCGCTGCCGGCTTTCATAAAGCTGCACTGCGTCGAAACGGCTTTCGGGGCGTTCCAGCTTTCGTATTCCAGCTCGCTATTGGCGCTGGTCAAAAGCGGCACACGGCAGTTGGCGCGGGTCATCAAGTCTTCCTTCTCGATCAAAGCGGCCACCACGCACAAGTCCATGATGTTCCGCAACTCACCGAACACCGTGTCGCGAGCCGATAGCTCGTCGTAATTCTCCGTCATCAGGTTCGCCCACTCTTGCGCGACCGGATTCTTGCGACCAGTGCTCTGCACGTTTCCGGCGGCGCCGATGAAATCGTCTTCGGTCATCGCCTTGACGCCCGGCCCGCGCAGCTCCCACGACAAACCATCTTCGCTGCGGGCCAGCGGTTCGTAGTTACAAGCCAGCCACCAACGCGGCATCATGTTGTCCAGCTTCACGCGCTTCTGCTTCATCAGATCCAGAAAACCGGGCAGGCCGGCCACGGGTGACTTGTCCAAGTTCATCGCGATCCGTTTCATGCGATAGTCGCTGGCCACCAGCACGCGCGCGAAGTGGCTGTCGGCCGGCACGCCGGTGATCGTGACCACCTGCGGGCCCATTGCCTTTTCCATTCCCTTCACCGCGGCCAAGCTGAACGTCTTGACGCTGCGCAAGTAAGCCTGCAACGCGTCGCGGCCTTCGGGCGTGGGATCGATCGAACAACTGATCGGACCGCGCCGCGATTCTTTGGCGGTACGAAAGGCCACGAGTAAATCATCGAGCATGATCACGGGCCGGCCGGTGGTCACGCCGACGACGGTGGCACTCTCGTCAACTCGCCAGCCTTCGCCGGGCCCGGCTAGCACAATGTCATTCTGTTCGGGATACACGAACACGTATTGAATGCGTTGAATGCCGGCCAGGTACTTCACGTCGTCAGGCAACTCGCCGTTATTGTGCACTAGTGCGTGTTCGATGGCGACTTGCAGTCCACGCAAGGAAACCATGCGCAATTCCGTGGGCCGGTTCAACTCGTCGGGAGCCTTCTTCACATGTTCCTTCAAAAATGCCATCACCAAATCGATTTGTTCCGCCACGGGTTGCCCAACCACGCCGTCGGTATCGATCGAGATGCCGCCCACACCTTGATTGCGGAATCCGCAATTTCCGACTTGAGCGTGAGCGAAGCTGGCGGGAAGGGTGACTGCGGCGGCGAGCCACAGCGCCGCGAACATGCGGGCACGAACGCGACCGAGCGCGAATTTCTGAACGGACATGGCCTTTACTCCTGAAAACGGTGGCTAGGGGAACCTGCCGCGCTTTGGTCACTGGCCACTTCTCTGTGTTCCTGGGGCCATACGTCCGACGCGCGGATATGGGTGGATACCCGAAGGCGATTCTCCGGGTGGAATCCATCAGTTAAGGATAGCTACGAAGCGACGAATTTGCAAGAAAACCGTGTCCGCGGCCAAGAAACCGGGTTTCCGCGAGATATCCGCCTGCTTCCATCGGGTTCGCGGACATTCCACATCCGCTGGTCACGCTAGGCGAGTGGTGCGAAGATAGAATCATGACGCCGCAAAACCCTAAATTCAAAGGCCGCGGGGCGCCGGTTAACCCGCCGAATCGCTACGAACGGACTCGCGTGGAGGACGACTGGGAGCAGCTTGACGCGGCCGACGACGAGTTGCCGGCCGGTGCCCGCGCGGTGCCGACCGAGTTCTTGCCGGATAAATCGCAGTCGTTGATCGTCGAGAATCACAGCCCCGACGTGCCGTTCCGCTTCAGCATGAATCCATATCGCGGCTGCGAGCATGGCTGTGCGTATTGTTACGCGCGGCCGGGACACGAGACGCTGGGGATGAACGCCGGACTGGATTTTGAAACCAAGGTTCTGGTGAAACACGACGCCGTGCGACTCTTGCGGCAGGAGTTAGCGAAACCGTCATGGCGCGGCGACGTGATTGCGCTGTCGGGAGTGACCGATTGTTACCAGCCGGCCGAGCGGCGCTTTCGTCTGACGCGCGGCTTGCTGGAAGTAATGCTCGAAGCGCGGCAGCCGGTCGGCATCGTTACGAAGAACGCACTCGTGCTGCGCGACTTGGACATTTTGCAGCCGATGGCCGAGCAGCATTTGGTGCACGTAAACCTAAGTGTCACGACGCTCGATAGTGAACTGGCGAGGACGATGGAGCCGCGCACTGCAACACCAGCGGCTCGCCTGCGAGCGATCCGCGATTTGAGCGCGGCCGGTGTACCGGCAAGGGTGATCGTGGCGCCGATCATCCCCGGCTTGAACGATCATGAAATGCCGCAGATCTTGACCGCGGCGAAAGAGGCCGGAGCGCGCGCGGCAGCCTATGTTCTACTGCGTTTGCCGCTGGCCGTCGCGCCGATTTTTACGGCCTGGCTGGCCGAGTATCGCCCGCTGGCCAAAGAGCGCGTCGAGCAACTCATCCGCTCAACCCGCGGCGGCGAGCTAAACGATTCGCAATTTGGCAGCCGCATGCGTGGCAAAGGACCTTATGCCGACGGGATACGCCGCACGTTTCAAATGTTCACGAAGAAACTTGACCTAGATCAACCCTTGCCGCCGTTGGACAGCAGCCGCTTTCGCCCGCCGCGCAGCGCCGATGGGCAATTGTCACTGTTCTAATGTCACTGTTCTAACGCGGCGGGCCGCTGGCCTTGCGGATTCTGAACATTGTGCGCTCGATCGCCAATTGCACGGCCGGGTCGCCGTCCGCAGAACGGGCCGCGGCCAAGTCATTTAAGTGTGGCTGCCCATCCGCGCCCAGTTCCGCAAGTGCTTCAGCCGCGGCAATACGGACTAGTTGATCCTCGTCCTTCAGCGCGGCCAACAGCGCGGGCACGGTCTCGGGATGAACGTAACGTAAATCGCGGATTTCGCGAGCGGCGCGCAACCGGTCGGTCGTTTGTGCGCTTTGAAGTGCCTCGATCAAAGCCTCCTTGGCATCGATCTCACGCGGCCCGCCGCACCCTAGATATAACGGCAAACTTACGCCGATAAGCAAGCAGGCTTTCATCCGCGCGAGCACTAACTAGTAATGCTGATCGGTGGCTGCGCCATCCGCCGGCAAAAGCAGATGGTCCCACACTTGGTCGTCGGTTCCCATTACGGCGTTCACGCCGATCTGGGGTCGATCGGGATCGCTAGTTTCTCGGCGCGAGATCGAACTCGAAATGGTCCTGGTGCTGCCATCCGCCAAGGCGACCGCCAGCGATCCGGCGTGGTTGCCCTGCACGCGCCAGTTGTTGCACGTTGTCTGGCGGGCTTTACTCTGGAACATCCACGTATTGGGCAGCTTGTTCCAATCCACGCCGAAATTGTGAGAATGACGGAACTTGTAATCGCTCCAGAACGAGAAGCGATACGTAAGGTCACAGTACCGCATGCCTTCGGCAAACAGGATCGTGTTGGACATGCCATCGGTCAACTCTGAGAACAACACGGGCTCGAAGGCGCCGCCCGGTTTGGTCCAGGCGTGAAAGTTGGCCTGATAGTTGGTCAACGACCAAGGTTGATTGTATCGCCAGTTCACTTTGCTCATGGGCGGCACATTGCCTGGATCGGAATAGCACCGCAGAACGCGGAACGCCACGTCCGACGCCGCATCAACGCCTTTGTACTCATGCTGTGTGTCGTAGACTGGCGGCGTCCCGACCGCGGGGACCCAGGTGTTCGGCGGGCCAACCCACACGCTGGTGTTCGTCGTGCTGACTTCTTGAAAGTCATGTCCCACATGCTGCGTTGACGTCGACGTGGTCGTCGTCGAGGTGGGCATCCAGTATCCGCCGTTGTTCTTCCAATAGCCGGGCTGATAGTTGGGGCTGGCTGGCGTGATGACGGTGCGGTTGGTATTGCGGCCGAAGTCGCCACCGGTTCCGATGATGGTCTCATAGACGCCATTCTGTTCGACGTACGGCAGCAAGGGCACGAACCAACCTCCGCGGGCGCCTTGATTCACCTTCGGCGTCCAACCGAAATAGTTCGGCATGATGCGGTAATGGTTCTCGTGGTTGTTCGTGGCGAGCGCCAGTTGTTTGAGATTGTTCAAGCACTCGGTCCGACGCGCCGATTCGCGTGCCGCTTGAACCGCCGGCATTAAAAGAGCCACCAAGATACCGATGATGGCGATGGCCACCAGCAATTCCACGAGCGTGAACCCGCGCCGAGACGTGCGCATGACAACCCTCAAGCCACGAAGACTGCAACCGGAAAGGACGCCACAACCCGATAAAACGGACAGAAGACTCGCCCGACGCCGCCGACAATCGGGCGTACCGGACTCGTCTGACCGGACTCGTTTGATAGCTCAGAACATATCGCAGTCGCAGCGGAAAGTCAATCATTTCCGGACGCGCGATGCAAGAATCTCGAGGGCCGTCGATGGCTGCACTCCAATGGCCGACGACGCGCGGTCATTACAGAGCCGCCGCTTGCCGATCCGGTGTGCGTTTTTCGGCCAAAATCCAGCACATCGCCAGCCGCAGCAGCCAACAGGCCAGCACTGTTAGGGCTCCCGCAGCCAAGAAAAACAAAACGCCGATCGTGATTTCCGGCGGGCCCAGAAACAATCGCATCCCACCCACTCGACGGAAAAGCATCAACAGAGTAACCGCCGCGCTCATGCACAGTGCAGACGCGCCCATCATCACGACCAAGGCGGCAGGCAGAAGAAACATGATGAGCGCTGCCCGCCGCCAGAAACCTCGGATGCCCAAACGGGAAAGCACGTGGACGCCTCCGCACCACATGGCGATGACCGCAAACACCAGGAATCCAAGAATCAGCATAAACACCCATTGCGGATCGTGCTCGACGTTTGCCACCACGACACCCAACGCGATCTGCAACTGAATCAGCAGCCAGATGAAATCGGTGAGCATGAACTGCGTCGGGCGTTTCGACCCCACTATTGCCCGATCCAACGGCCGCAGGATCGCATGACCCACAACCGCCGCGACGAATGCCGCCAGCGCCAACACAAGGATGGCCGTGAACATGCTTTCGTCCTCCTGTGGCGATCGATGGCTATTCGACGATCGCACACTACCCGACCGCGCGGGAAACTGGTTCAATGATTCAAAGCATTTCGAGCTTTAATACACCGTAGCCGAAGTCGTGAGACTTCGGGCGTTTCGATCATCCGTCAAAATCCGAACTCTCACGAGTTCGGCTACGTGCCATGTCGTTATTTGCAAAAGCCGAAGCCGCCAACCTAAGCAGCGCTCAGCCGCTGGCTGCGCGGATGCGTCCCGCGTCGCTGGATGAATTTGTCGGACAACAACATTTTCTGGGCGAAGGCAAGCTGCTGCGGCGTTTATTGAAAGCCGACCGATTAGGTTCCGTCATTTTCTACGGGCCGCCGGGGACTGGCAAGACGACTCTCGCGCGGCTGTTGGCCGTGGAAAGCCGCCGCCGGTTTCAGCAGCTTAGCGCCGTGGCCAGTGGCGTGAAAGAATTGCGCCAAGTACTGGACGAAGCGCGCGATGAACTTGCCGCCGCGGGCCGCAAGACGCTGCTGTTTGTCGACGAGATACATCGCTTCAACAAGGCCCAGCAAGACGTGCTGCTGCACGACGTGGAAGAGGGCGTCGTCACGTTGGTTGGGGCGACCACGTCTAATCCGTTTTTCGCCGTCAACAGCGCGCTGGTCAGCCGCAGCCAGATCTTCGAGTTTCAGCCGCTGACGCCCGACGACATCAAACGGCTGCTGCGACGCGCGCTGGCGGACAAGCAACGCGGCTTGGGCAACCAAGATGTGCACATGCACGACGACGCGCTCGACTATCTCGCCGAGGTCTGCGACGGCGACGCCCGCCGCGCCCTCTCGGCTCTGGAAATCGGCGTGTTGTCCAGCGACCAGCGGCCGCTGGAGTTGACTCGCCAGTTGGCCGCCGAATCGGTGCAACGCAAGGCGGTGGAGTACGACGCGACGGGTGACGCTCATTACGACGCGGTCAGCGC
>JBGTKH010000466.1:0-9113 GCA_041744735.1 Pirellulaceae bacterium
CCAAAGTCTACGAGCGCGGCGTCGACAAGTTCCGCCAACTGATCGCCGCCCGCTTGCAATTCGCCGGCGCGCAACTGCATGAGGTTTTCGCCAGCGACCAGGTGCGCGACGACGTGATCCTGCTTAGCGGCGGCCAGCCCACCGGTCTGATGACCATCATCCGCGAAGTCTTGGTGGCTCACGGCGTGCCGATCAATGCCACATCGCTGCAGCGGGCCAGGTACTCCGGGCAACGCGACTTTGACCGCTGGTTGCGCACTGAGCATTGGCCGATCATCGAACAAGTGCGCGACACCGGCCGTTTCCATCGCACAACGTCCGACAGCTTGGCTTTCCGCGAGTTGCTGGAAAGCCGGGCCGTGCTGCAGTACATCAACGATGAAGAAGAGTGGTACGCGCTGAATCCGCTTGTTGCCTCGCTGAAGCCGCCGGCCTTGCCAAGCGCGAAACCACCAACGTCCAAGAAGTCCGCCACGAAGAAAAAACGCTCCGCAGCTAAAAAGAAGAAACGCTCTCAAAAATGACTCGCGACGCTACCGCTGTACCTGCCGAATCCGACGCCGACCGCCAAGCGGCCGAGTTGGCGGCGATGCGGCGGATGCTGCACGCCTCGCACGGCTGCTTCTCGCTGTCGGTGGCCATCTGTAACAGTCCGGCGCTGCGGAATTATCTGATCGAGCAGATTCGCCAGACCTTTCCCGGTATCGCGGTGCTCGACGTGCCCGTGCCGATGGTGGACGTGTACGGCTACGTTTTGCAGCAACCGATCGACGCCGGCGCGGACGCAATCTTTCTGATCGGCTTGGAGAAGTCGATTCGCTTAGCAGAGCCGCCCGAACCGGCGCCGTCTCGCGACCCGACCCCCGAAACGCACCACATGATCCGTTCCTTCAACGCCTCGCGCGACCTGTGGCAAGATCGCTACAACTGCCCGCTCGTCGTTTGGTTACCCGAATACGCCGTCCCGCTCATGGTCCAACACGCGCCCGACCTGTGGCGTTTCGTCAGCCACCGCTTCGAATTCGTCTCGCCGCAGGCCACCGCCATCACAGGCATGGCCGATCGCTTTTCAGGAGAGCTAAGCCTCGCCGCCAATCTGACCGAGCAAGAGAAACATTTCCGCATTGCAGAACTCGAACAGCGCGTCGCCGACGCCAGCGACGAACCGCCCACGGCCCTGTTGCCTCACGTCTCCGTCTGGTTGCACGAACTCGGGTTCCTGCACCAATTCTTGGGTGACTTAAATCGGGCCGAAGAGATGCTCCAGAAGGCGCTGGCGATCAACGAAAAGTTCGACAATCAGGAAGACATCGCCTGTGACATTGCCAACCTCGGGCTGGTCTATGCGGAGCGGGGTGAACTCGACCGCGCTGAAGCGATGCATAAGAAAGCCCTAGATATCGAGGAGAAGCTTGGCCGCCAGGAGGGCATGGCCCGACAGTTCGGTAACCTCGGGATGATCTACCGGGCGCGGCGCGATCTGGACTTGGCGGAACAGATGCACAAGAAGGCGCTCGGCATCAACGAAAAGCTCGGCCGCCAACAGAGCACGGCCCGGCAGAATGGCAACCTCGGGGTGATCTACGCGATGCGGGGCGAACTCGACCGGGCGGAAGAAATGATCAAGAAAGCGCTGGTCATCCAGGAGAAACTTGGGCTCCAGCAGGATATCGCCATCGCGTACCACAATCTCGGTTCGATCGCCGAAAGACGCGGGGACTTGGGCAAGGCGCGGGAGTTATGGACCAAGGCGCTCCATTTGTATGCCAAGATCGGAATGAAACACATGGTGGAGCGAGTGCAGGGGTGGCTCGACGGTTTGGAAGTCGAATCATCTCCACAATGAATTAGCGACAATTTTGCCCAGTGATTTTAGACGGTTTGTGAGGGGCCGCCGGCTGTGGCATCAATCTGGGCAGGGAGCGGCGACCCGTGTACGTTCCGCTACCGAATTTGGTGCTCGCGGCCAAGAGGTGGCGCTGGTCAACATTGGAGCCGCAGTGATGACGGCAGAGGAGTTCCGAAGTCTGGCGCTCGATCTTCCCGCAGCGGTCGAGCTGCCTCACAATGGGCATCCGGATTTTCGGGTTCGCGGCAAGGTCTTTGGTGGTGATACCATTTGGCGTTCAGCGCTGTAACCGCGGCCGGGCTCAGACGTACAGAATTCAATTTTGCCGGCGAAAACGCGAATTGAAAACACCAACCATGTACCGGCAAAATTGTATTCTGTACGTCTGAGCCCAAACGGTATCACCACCAGGTCTTTGCGACGCTTGACGTGCCGGACGAGGGCTGGGCGGTGGTCAAGCTGACGCCGCAGCAGCAGAAGGTGTTCGCTGGCATTGATCGAAAAGTTTTCCGGCCTGTTAAGGGTGCTTGGGGAGGTCGCGGGTACACAAATGTGAATCTTGCCGAGGCAACGGAAGTCGCCGTGAGGCCGGCGCTGGTCGCGGCTTGGCGCAACACGGCGCCGAAGAGTCTCGCCCGGCAATTCCCCGACGAGTAGCACGCCTCCGCCCCGATAATGTTCCCGACGGTTCCCGCTCCAATGATTGACGCGCGTTGATGCGTCCCGTCATAATCGTCTCGGCCGCGAACGCGGGGCACGTTTCAGCGTGCCATATCGCGACACGTTGGGAACGTATCGCACGGCGCGGTCAGAAACTGTCGAGTAGTCACGAGGGACAATCCACATGCGTCGGATCGTGTTACTGTTGTTAGCCGTAACAGGCATCATTGCCGCGGACCTTCCTTCAGCATTCGCGGACAAGCCAACTTGGTCTCCCAAGCCGTTTGGTCTCGGCCCTCGCATCCCGTGGACCACGTCGCGCGTGGTCGGGTCGCCTGATCCTCCGCCGCCTTTTCGGGTCGAGCTGGCGTTTCCCAACTTGAAGGAAACCAACCCGATCTATTTGAAGCATGAGCCGGGGACGAACAACTTTTTCTTGGTCCACCAGGCGCGGGCGTGGTCTGGGGCGGGGCGGATTCGGCGGTTCAAGAATGAACCGGACGTGGCGGAGAGCGAACTTCTGTGGGAGACGGATCGCTTGATCTACGGGCTGACGTTTCATCCCGACTATGAACAGAACGGTTACGTCTACGTCGTGCACAACGGGCCGCTATCGGCCGAGAACAAGCAGAACCGGATTTCGCGGTTCACCGTCGATCGCCAGCCGCCGTATAGGTTCGATCCGAAATCCGAGCTGGTGATTTTGGAGTGGGACTCGAACGGGCACAACGGCGGCGACATCGGCTTCGGGCCCGACGGCTATCTGTACTTTCCGACCGGCGACGGCACGTCGGATTCCGACACGATCGACTCCGGACAAGACATCACGAACCTGCTGGCCATCATGGTCCGCATCGACGTGGATCATTTCGACGGCGACCGGCCATATTCGATCCCGCCGGACAATCCGTTTTTGGATGTGCCCGGTGCTCGGCCGGAGGCTTGGGCGTTCGGTTTTCGCAATCCGTGGCGGATGGCGTTCGATCCGCAGACGGGGCATTTGTGGGTTGGCAACAACGGGCAGGATTTGTGGGAGCAGGTGTTCTTCGTGCGCCGCGGCGACAATTTCGGCTGGAGCGTGTACGAGGGGAGCCACCCATTTCAACTCGGCCGGCGGCGCGGGCCGGCGCCGATTGTCAAACCGGCGGCCGAACATCATCACAGCGAATTCCGTTCGCTGACCGGCGGCGTCGTGTATTACGGATCGAAGCTGCCGGATTTGAACGGCACGTACGTGTACGGCGATTTTTCCACGGGCCGCATCTGGGGCGTCAGGCACGACGGTACGCAGGTCACGTGGAACAAGGAACTGGCGCGCACCACTCTGCAGATCACCGGCTTCGCCAACTCGCCCGACGGCGATCTTCTGATCTGCGATCACGGCGGCGGGATTTATCGAATGGTTCCGACGCCGCAGGAAACTTCGCAGGGAGAATTTCCGACGCGATTAAGCGAGACCGGCCTGTTCACGTCGACGGCCGAGCACGCGGTCGATCCGGCGCTGGTCCCGTACTCGGTCAACGCGCCGCAGTGGGCCGATGGGGCGATGCAAGAGCGGTGGCTGGCGCTGCCGGGTTCGTCGCAGATCGACGTGGCGGGGGACAAAACGTTCACGCTGCCCGAAGGCACAGTGTTGATGAAAACGTTATGGCTGGAGACGGAGGCCGGCAACCCGGCGTCGCGCCGCCGCGTGGAAACGCAGTTACTGACTCGGCAGCTTGGGCAGTGGGACGGATACAGCTACGTCTGGAATGACGAGCAAACCGACGCCGAATTGGTCCCCGCGTTGGGGCACGATCGTGTGCTCACAATCAAAGACGCACGTGAAGAGAGCGGCGTGCGCCAACAGCGGTGGCGTTTCGCCAGCCGCACGGAGTGCATGGCCTGTCACAGCCGCGCGGCGACGTTCGTGCTGGGCTTCAAGACGCTGCAATTGAACAAGCAGCACGATTACGGCGTGGTGATCGACGAGCAGCTTCGCACGCTGGAACACACTGGCATCTTCCGCGTCAGTTGGCTATCGCACATCGACGAGATGTTGGCCCGCGAGAAGCGCGTCCGTGGCATGCTCTTCCCCGACTTTCAACCGGCGTTCCGCGTGGCTGGAAAACGAGTACCGCCTTGGTTGCACTTGCACGATGGGGCAGATTTCAGCCAAGACTGGATGGTGCCCGCGGAGGTGTTAATCGCGCGCCGTGCGCGGGCCGAGTGGAATCAGCGCTGGGCGGCGATGCGGAAAAGTTTGCAGGACCAGCCGCGCTACACGACGCTGCTGCCCAAGCGGCCCTTCGAGTACGAGCACCTCGTGAATCCTTACGATGTGACACAGAACTTGAATCAGCGAGCGCGATCGTACTTGCACACGAACTGTGCCGTCTGCCACGTGCTGGCCGGCGGCGGCAATTCGCTGCTGGAATTGGACTACGCCGCGAATCGCGAAAAGACAAGACTGTTCGACGTCGTTCCGCAGCACGACCGGTTCGGCATCGCGGCTGCAAAGCTCGTTGCGCCGGGCGATCCGTACCGCAGCGTGCTGCTGTACCGCATGGCGAAGCTGGGCGGCGGGCGGATGCCGCGCGTCGGGTCGAACGTGGTCGACGAGCAAGGCCTGCGAATGATTCACGACTGGATTGCACAAATGACGCCCGTGGAAAACATGGCACCGCCGGATTTAGCCGCGGTCAAGGCGCGCCAGCAGCAGCTCGCGACGATTGAGCGACTGAGAGGTGCATCGTCGACAACCAACGCACCACTGCGAGAGAAGCTGATCGAGCAACTCTTGTCGGACGCCAGCGGCGGGCTGTTGCTGTTGCGTGCGCTGGACGACGCACAACTGGCACCGCTCGTGGCGCGCGACGTGATCGCCAAAGCCAGTTCGCTCGAACTGGCTCCATCGCGCGATTTGTTCGAGCGCTTTATCCCATTCGATCAACGTATCAAGCGATTGGGCGCGACCGTCAATCCGGCCGACATCTTGTTACTGTCGGGCGACGCCGGTCGCGGCAAGCACCTATTCTTTAACGCCGCCGGCGTGCAGTGCAAGAGTTGCCATCGGATCGGCGAAGGGCCGGAATTGGTCGGGCCCGATCTGACCCACGTCGGCAAAGCAAACGATCGCGAGGCGCTGCTGGAGAGTCTGCTCGAACCGTCCAAGAAGATCGATCCGAAGTTCCAAGCCGTGGCCATCGAAACTTCCGCAGGGCAAGTGCTAACCGGCGTGTTGGTCGCTCGCACCGACGCTGAAGTCGTATTGAAGGACGCGCAGAACAAAGAGATCCGCATCTCTGCCGCTCAGATCGAACAACTCGTGCCCTCCACCAAATCGTTCATGCCCGAGTTGCTACTGCGCGATTTAACGGCCGAGCAAGTCGCCGACCTGTTGGAATTTCTGCAATCGCTGAAGTAATCTCTTGAAAATACAATGTGCCGCATGAAACACAGCAACATTTGTCGTTGGGGAATTTTGGGCACCGCGCGGATCGCTCGCAAGAATTGGCAGGCGATTTGGAACGCGGAGAATTGTCATTTGACGGCCGTCGCCAGCCGCAGCGTGGACCGCGCGCGGCAATACATCGACGAGTGCCAGTCGCACGTGCCCTTCGCGCCGCCACCCGAGCCGTGCGGCAGTTACCAAGAACTGCTCGCGCGAAAGGACGTGGACGCCGTCTACATTCCGCTGCCCACCGGTGTGCGGAAAGAGTGGGCGATTCGCGCGGCGGACGCGGGCAAACACGTGCTGGCCGAGAAACCGGTCGGCGTGCGGGCCGAGGACGTGGCCGAGATCATCGCCGCATGCCGCCGCAACCACGTGCAGTTCATGGACGGCGTGATGTTCATGCACAGCGGGCGACTGCAACAGATTCGCGAATCGCTCGACGACGGCCCCAGCATCGGCCGCCTCCGCCGCATCGCCACGCAGTTCAGCTTCTGTGCGCCCGACGACTTCCTGCAAAACAACATCCGCATGCACGGCGACCTCGAACCACTGGGCTGCTTGGGCGATCTCGGCTGGTATAACATCCGCTTCACGCTGTGGGTGATGAATTGGCAACTGCCGCAGCGCGTCAGCGGCCGGATGCTGGCCGAAGCCCGCCGTCCCGACAGCGCCGCAACGGTGCCGATGGAGTTTTCCGCCGAGTTGTTCTTTGCCGACGGCATCTCGGCAAGCGTCTACTGCTCCTTCCAAACGGAAAACCAGCAGTGGGCCAACGTCAGCGGCACGAAGGGCTATCTGCACGTGCCGGATTTCGTGCTGCCTTTCTGCAGCAGCGAAGTCGCCTTCGACGTCTCCAATCACATCTTCAACATCCGCGGCTGCGACTTCCGCATGGAACAGCACACCCGCCGCGTCGCACTGCCCGAGTACAGCGACAGCGCGGTCAACTCGCAAGAGACCAACCTCTTCCGCAACTTCGCCCGCCTCGCCCTCTCCGGCAAACCCGACGACTCCTGGGGCGACATCGCCCTAAAAACCCAACAAGTCCTCGACGCCTGCCTCGCCTCCGCCCGACAAAACGGAAAGCCGGTGGAAATGAGTCAGTGATCGCGGTGGATCGTTTGACAAATTCGCGGGAGACAAACAGTCGCCATGCCGTGAAGGTGTTGATCAATTAGTACGTCATTGCCAATGTGCCGCGTTTACGCTGCTCGAAGTACGAGGCTTGGACTCCCTCGGGGCGTTCGTTGCCGGCTGGCGGACGCAAGCGTGCCAGGTCTGGCAAATCTTCGGGGAAGCTCGTGAGGTCTAGGTATAGTTGCGGATCGTACTGTTCGGCCAATTCAATGATACGAATCCACACTCGGCGCCAGCGGCGGTAGTCTTCATCGTCGAGATCGAGCACACGAATCAGGCGATCCACTTCTGCTGTCAAACCTGAGATTTCGCCGTCGTCGTGAACGATGATCTGCTCGGCAGTCAACACCGATGTCGGATCGGGAATTATTTGGTCACCTTTGCCGACATTGCACGACGCGCACGAATACAGCAAGTTGTCGTAGTCGGTCGCGTGCTGCGGATGGAGACTCTGAGGCAGGTAGTGGTCGAGGTTGAACTCGCCAAAAGTCCGGCCCCACTGCTCGCGGATGAGACAATAAACGCAGCGAAAACAAAACTCGTCTCGCAGCCACGGCCGATACGAGTTGTAGCTGGCGTATCCTCGTGGCCCGTGGCGGCGAGTGTGCGGCGAGTCGGGGTAGTTGAATCCCGCCGCCATCACGTTCCCTCGCCCAAGGGTTCCTCTTGCCGGAGTTTTTCAAGCAGAAGTTGATGGAGATGCTTCGCGCCCTCAATCGGGATGGGCGCGACACGACGGCGATGAACGCGCATCTCGCGAGTCAGCAATTCGAGTTCGCGTCTCTCCGTTTCGTCGATTGTGCCTTGAATGTCTTTGTCGATGAGTTCACACCGGCGAGCATTTTTGGATTCGTTCCACGGACCGTTGGTTGTGGGCAAATCGGATTCAACCGACTTGATGATTTCCTCGGCAAGGTCTTGGCGCAACTCGACCGGCCACTGCTTTACTTGGTGCCACACTTGCAGATATTCTGGATTCGCTGTGCTCACGTACTGGCCTCCACGCGGAATTATTGGCCACCATCGACTACCAACGCAGACGACTTCCATTGTCGCCCCTGCCGGTCGCCTCAGCAAGTCCGATGTTCCATCGGCTTGTCCCATCCTCCAGTATTGCTGAGTCAGATTTGGTACTATGCTGTTGATTGCTTCGGCTGCCTGGTCGCACGCGAGATACATCTTTTCTTTCAGGAGAATCTACCATCATGGCTCCATCCAGCGGCGGCAGTGACCGCAGTGTTTCGATCGGTGGCAACGCCACGGGCAACGTGATTCAGACGGGCGATAGCAATCAGGCGTCGCTGCAATTCACGCAAACGACGCTTCCGCCGCGGGAGACGGTGGACATTCAAGCCGAGTTTGCCGCGCTGCGCGAGATCCTCGCGCAACTGAAGGCCCCGGATCAACAGAAGATCGATCGCGCTTTGGAGGACATGCGCGATGAGATCACCAAGCTCAAGCCGGACCTCGATGAAGTCGGCGACGCGTTGAATCGCGCGCTCAAGTACGCCGAAAAGGCGGAGGGCTTCGTGACCGCCGCCGGGAAGCTGCAAACGCACGTCACCAATACCGTGTCGTGGCTCGGCAACAACTGGCACAAGTTGCTGGGTCTGGTCGGGCTCGTCCTGTAACAATCGCTCGATGCAGTGGCAGAGGGGTCAATGGCGACAGAACTCGTTCGAGACAGCAGCATCAAGATTGGCCAAGACGCCATCGGCAACGCCATTATCTCCGGCAATGGCAATGTGGTGATCATCGAAAGCGTCCGGCACAAGATCGAAGAAGCGCCCGAACCGACCGGGCCGCGTGACATCGGACCGAATCCGTACATGGGCCTGTTGGCCTTTCATGAGAAGGACGCCGATCGGTTCTTTGGACGGGAAAAGCAAACGCAGCGGCTGTGGGAAAAGTTGCGCGATTTGCAAGCCGCCTCGCCGCACGAGCCATACACGCGGCTGCTGCCGATCCTGGGCCCGTCGGGTTCGGGCAAGTCGTCGGTGGCGCGAGCCGGACTGATCGCCGAACTGGCGC
>JBGTKH010000467.1:0-9931 GCA_041744735.1 Pirellulaceae bacterium
GCACGACCGGTCGCGGCCATTGCTCGTTGAACTTTGGGTCGTTCTTGATGCACAGCATCTGCGCCGGCTGGTCGATAGGCTTGCCGTTTGGGATCAGGTAAATGCCGGAATCCGGGAACGGGATGTGAAAACTCCGAAAGCTGCCGTTGGAATTCACCGAGCCTGGCGACCAGACGGCCAGCAGGTGGTTATCCGGAGCACCGCACGGATGAGTGAACTTGCCGACGCGCGGCGAGTCAGGATTCTCGCGGTCGGACAAACCGGCCGGTGAGTCGAACGAACTGACAAATCGGGTCAGCGACTCCATCCCGTAGGGCGTAAAGGAAAACCGCGGACTGCGTGGATTTGCCTGTTTGGGATTGCGGTCGCTATTCCGGTCAGCCGGACCGAACGCGGAGTAATCTCCCTTCGGCCCCGGCGGCATCTTGTACAACGTGCCGAAGCCGAAGTTGTTGAGATTGTAGTAGGCTTCAAAAACAATCGAGCCGTCTGACATTTGCGAGTGGAAGTGATACACGTCGGATCCCTGGAAGCTGGAAACGATCGGCCCCCAGCCGGTCCCATCGGGATAGATGAACCACAGCCCCCAGTTGCGTAGATCGCGCAGTCCCTGGCTTTCATAGCTGGAAAAAATCACGCGACCGTCGCGAAGAATCACCGGATGCAGAGCGCTGGCAATGTTCAAGTAACCGATCATCTCGATATTCGCACCGTCGTCGTCCATCGTAAAGAGCTGGAACGAGCCTCGGGTGTAACCTTTGGGCGCTTCCCAACAATTGCGGCTGCTGGTGAACACGACGCGCCCGCCCGGCGCGGGACAGGGAGCCAGATTGAAGACGGGCATACCCTGTGCCTCTTTGTCGCTCAGGATACCCGTGTTCGGAGTTCGCTCCTGATGCGTGAGCTGCACAATCTTCCGCGTCTTCAGGTGGATCTTGCAAATGTCGGACCCGCCAGCCGGAAATCCCGCTGCCTGCTTCGTTTGGTCGTGAAACCGCGCATAGTACACCCACTGGGCGTCGAACGAGACATACGGATCGGCCACCGCGCCGTCCCCGCTTTCGACCAACACGTCTTCGCTGCCGTCCGGATGCAGCAGCACCAGATCCGTACCCGGATCAACGCTGAGCGGATTGAAGACCTCGGCCCAGGCCGCGCGCTTTTCATCACCGAAGCGCGGGGCGCGGACGTAGACGATGTCGTAATCGTACTTGACGCTTTTGTCCGTCCTCACGTGAGGAACGTCCATGCTGAGTTTTCCATCTGGCTCCGCAGCCACAGACAGAACGGGAAATAAGAGAATCATCATTCCGGCGCAAGAGGGCGTATGACGAGTTTTCATGTTGTTGCTCCGATTCGGTGGACAACTACTGCGTAGCTTGGGACTCCGGATCGGGACGGAATCCCAACCTACGAAAATGCGTGACTCGTTCGCACTGACTCATGGTGTGCCAAAATAGCCTTTGTAGGTAAACGTCGCACCGCCGCCGCGCGGTGGAATGTGGCGTTCGACTGGCGAGTCGTCGTCGCCCACCAGCTCAAACGCGATGCCATACGGTGACCGGCCCGGCCTTGTGTAGCCGAAGTGGCCCAGCCCGGCCTCGAAGCCGCCGTATGTTTCGCCCAAAGCCAGCATGTCGAAGCGCGTGAACTCGGCTTTTTTCCTGTCGTAATCGAGATAGCCATACAACCGTGCTTCGAACTTGCGAGTCAGGTCTTCTTTTTGAATGTGGCCATCTCGAACTTTGGCAAACCCTTCCACTTGCAACTGAATCTGGCCGGGCGTTGCTTTGACCACGTTCAGCCACAGCTCGCCCACCATGATCTTTTGCGTGATCGGATCGCCGATGGTGCGGTTCAGGTCGAGATGGAATTGAAAGATCCGCCGCGTCATGTTTTCGGGAAACGGATACTTTTCTCCAACCTTGGGATTTGCCGGGATCAGCGACTTCCATTCCGCCTCGGTGATCCACATGAAATCGGGATGCGGTTGGTAGATTCTCTTGGAAACCCGAAACCAATGCGGCATGTTCCCGTAGCCCTTTTCCAGCAGTTGCATGTCGATGTCGGGACGAACCTGCTTGTAACCGGCCATCAAATAACGTCGTTGCTCGTCAGGGTCGTCGCTGTCTCCCAGCCAGTCTCGGCGTTCGGCGTGGCGCAGCCGGCCCTGGTTGTCGCGGCCCAGGGCGCGCATGTGAATCTTAACGACCAGTCCGCCGGGCGGAGGTTTGGGAAGGCCGTCGTCTCCAGCCAGCTGCTTACCGAGTTTCACCGCACCGGGCTTGCGCTGTTCTTTCGGAAGAGCATCCCATGCCTTCAACGCATCCTGCACGCAGGTTTGAAAGTTCGTGCCCAGAACCTTGCCGTCGGCGGTAATGCAAACCCGGTCGCCGCCGGCACCGGAGAACTTCAAACCACAAACTTCGCGCAAGAAGTTGGCGTCAGGATAGTCGCGACCTTGCGTGCGGCCGTTGATTGCGACACAGACGAAGTGCTTCTGGATGGTATCGAGATCTTTTTCCCACTGCGATGGCTCACGGCCGCCAGCTCCAGCCTGTCAGCAAGCGCCCAGCGGAGGCGAACCGCCGCCCGACCAGATGAGAATCGGTTTCCCCTCGGCCGCCGCTTGCTGGCGAGCTTCCCAGACACTCGCGTGCCAGGAAATCTTTGCCCACGGTGATTCATGCACCGCCGGTTTGATCAGTGCTTGGTAGTCGGCGAACTGCTGGGGCGTCAACGTCGCCGGCACATTCAGGTTTTCAATAGCGGACTCGGCCAGCAATGAATTGGCCGAACGTGCCAGTGACAGAACCACCGACAACGCTATGAACATGTTTAGTTTGTTACAAGTCATAATGGCAATTCTCCTATCGTCGTTTGATCAGCTCAATGTCTTTGCTTGTCGCATGACGAGTTCCATTTCGATTCCGCAAAAAATGGCTTGCAGGTTTTCAACCTGACAAGATCATACCCGAGTCTGTCTATGGTTGCAAATCGGTCAAAGCCCGGAATTGAACCCGGCCGAGCCATGCTGGAACCACACCAAGTACGCCAGGTCAACTTCATTCCCGATGACCTCGACGATCTTGAAAGCGCCGTCATCGAGTCGCTGGGAGCGGCCCGTTTTGCCACGTTGAGAGCGTTGCTACAAGTGAAACTCATCGCCCTCCACAATTTCGGGCAGTCGACTCGGAGCCAATGTTGTAGTCCGACTAATGTCGCTAGAAACACGATTCAGGGTAGACAATCTCGACATTGTTAAAGCGCCTCGGTCGACAACACCGACAGCAGTTGCGACGGAACCAAACTGCACGAAGTTGGACAACCCGCTGCGAGTTTGGTTCGACGCAAACTCGCAGAGGTGAAAACCACCTCTGCAACTACAGCGTCATTTCGACGACACCGAGGTCCTGGCCCTGGAAGCCGCCCTGGAAGCCCGCGTTTTAGCGGTCGCTGGTTGGCTCGACACGACTTCGATATCTAGCCGTTTGGTCGTCTGTTGCATTTGGTTGACCGGGATGCCGCCCCTCGTCAACGCGATGTCTCCATTGACTCGTCACGTCTTCCACTTTCACAGCCGGCAGCGGTCGGCGTAATTCCCGACTGCTCACCCATTCAAACAAACATCAAACTGAGGGCTCGCATGAATCCCATCTATCGCCAGTCGGCGGTTCGGTAACTCGGCTTTTTCGCAGTGGCGTGCCTGATCGCGTCGCTCCACTTCGGACCCGGAGCGGTCGTGGTGTGGGTGTTGACCGCGGTCGGCGTTTACTGGTTCGGCCGTTGCTTCTCGGACCACCTCAGTCCAACACATCGTCCCAAGAAACGGAGGAAATAACCTTGATTACGATCACACGCAAACTGGCCCACACCGTGCGGGCCGTCTTTCGCCGAGCGCTGGGCGTCACGACCAGTGCCCGCGGCCCGCACGTCTATTTCGACGCTACACGGGACGGGATTCTAATTCGTGCCCGGCACAACGACTTCGCCGTCGAGCGATTCGTTGCCGGCGATTTCTGCCAAGACAGTCTCGCTATCCCGTTTCAAGCTCTAGCCGATTGCGAAGGGCGCCGCGATGAACCCGTGACTTTCGAGCGGCGCGATGACAACATCCTCGTCAACTGGACAGACGGTCACGTGCCGCAACTGGTCACGTATGACGAACCGGACCGCGAAGCGCTGGCCAACTTCCCGCAGGTGCCGGCGCAACTGACGGAGAACTCGCCAGAGTTGCTCCAGGCTCTGCACAACGCCTCGGAAACGGCCGACGATCAATCGGTGCGGTTCGCGTTGGGCAGTGTTCAGCTTCAGGCGGAGGGCGCGATCAACGCGACCGACAGCCGGCACATGCTGGCTCAGTACGGTTTTCAATTCGGTTGGGAAAGTGATGCGCTGGTGCCTCGCACCGCGGTCTTTAGCAGCACGGAACTGGCCGGTCAAACTCCGGTGGCCATCGGCCGCAACGACGACTGGGTCACGCTCCGTGTTGGCTCGTGGACATTCCATCTGGCCATCGTCAAGGAAGTTCGCTTTCCCGACGTGGCCGACTACATTCGCTCGCAGGGTGCCGCCGTCGCCAGTGTCAAGCTGTCGGACAATGACGCTGTGTTTCTGGCCGAAGCACTGAAGCGGCTCCCCGGTATTGCCGAGTTCAACCAGCCTGTCACCGTCGACGTCAACGGGCAGGTGGCCATCCGCGCCAAGTCCGACAAGCAGCCGCAGATGACCGAATTGGTGCTGACCAACTCGCAGGCCACAGGCGAGGCGCTGCGGTTCAACACAAATCGCCGGTTCCTGGCCCGAGCGATGAAGCTGGGCTTTCGCGAAGTCTGGCTGTACGGCACGGAGCAGCCGGCCATCTGCCGCGACGCCACGCGCGTCTTCGTCTGGGCGCTGCTCGGAAACGAAGGAGCGCTCAAACCGCACCGGAATGCCATTCGTATCGAGTCGCCGGCCGATGCCGGTGCTGACAATTCCAATTCAACACCACTCACAAGGAAATCAACGAACATGCGAAAGAACAAAACTGCGGAAAACGGCGCGGCGCCGGCCGCGACCGCGACAACGGAGATCAACAACGGCCAACCGCAGCCCAGCGAAACTGTAACCCGCAGTCCGATCGAACAAGCGATCGCTCTGCGCAACTCGCTGCGTGAGGCTGCCAATCAGACGAACGAACTGGTCCGCTTGCTGAAGCGGCAGCAGAAGAAATCGCAACTGGTGCAATCGACCTTGGCGTCGCTGAAGCAGTTGCAAACGATCGACGCGTAGACCGGACAACTCGGCCAACAGTCCCGGCTTCTACGTCGCAAGTCCAACAGAAAACATTCCCTCACCATTTCCAAGGAAAGGAGGAAACAGCATGCCGCTAAAACTCAACGTCGGCCTCTCGAAAAAAGTCGGCCTGCCCGATTACGGCAGCCTGGGCGCAAGCTGCCACGTCGAGGTCGAACTGGAGTCTTCGCTGCTGCAACAAGATCTCCAAGCGTTTCAACAGCACGTGCGCAGGGCATACGTGGCCTGCGCTCAAGCCGTCAATGACGAACTGGCCCGGCAGCAATCGCCCAATTCATCAGCACCCGGACAGCCATCGAGTCAAGAAACATCACGAGCGGCTGCTCCCGATAACAGCCATGCCAGCCAAAACAACGGCAACGGCACAGCGGGCAATGGTGCCAACGGTGGTCATCCAGCATCACAGAAGCAACTGGACTTCATCCAGCAACTGGCCCGCCAGATCCGCGGCCTGGGCGTGCGTCGTTTGGATGCGCTCACAGAAAAAATGTTCGGCAAGCCGCTGGCCGCCCTTACCAGCCTTGACGCCAGCAGCCTGATCGACATGCTCAAAGCGATCAAGGAAGGTCGTGTGGATCTGGAAGCGGCTCTGAACGGAGCCACAACATGATCACTACTCTGCCTACACCACCCCCGACGACCAACGAGTCGAAGGGGGTTTTCGATTACCTCAGCCCGTCGCGATTGAACCTATGGATCAAGTGCCCACTGGCGTTCAAGTTCAAGTATGTCGACGGCATCAAGCTGCCGCCGACGCCGAATATGTTTTTGGGCAAGCGCGTGCATGACGGCTTGGAACTATTTTATCGCCATCGGCAACTGGGTATTTATCTGGAGGCCGGCGACGTGACGCAGCGGATGCTCGTTTCCTGGGACGCGGCAGTCGCGGCCGAAGAGATCGAGTTCGACAACGTGGCGGAAGAGACAGCGCTGAAGCAGCAATCCACATCACTGGTAACTGTCTATCTACGACAATTGCCCGCCGATGAACCCCGGCCGCTGGCAGTGGAAACATCACTGACGTTTCCGCTTGTCGATCCAGTCACTGGTGAAAACCTTGGCATGCCGCTGCTGGGCATCGTGGACTTAGTGATTGGCGCCAACGACGGGCCGGTCATCGCCGACTTCAAGACGGCCGCGAAGTCCAGCGACCCGCTGGAGATCACGCACGAAGTGCAACTGTCTTGCTACGCGTATCTGTTCCGTCACGTGGCCGGCCAGAGTGAGGCCGGCTTGGAAATCCGCAGCCTCATCAAGACCAAGACGCCCAAGGTCGAGTTGCACCGTTACGCCCCACGCACCGACATACACTTCCGCCGGCTGTTCGCCTTGATCCGGGCGTATCTGGATGATTTGCATTCGGGCCGGTTCGTTTACCGTCCCGGCTGGACCTGTTCCATGTGTGACTACCGAGACACGTATTGCCGGCAGTGGCAGGCGTGAAATCTTGTTTACAAAACCAATTTCTGCAACACCGGAGGAAAAACATGCCGGGACTAACCGTGACCGAGAAAGAACACTGGAAAGACCGCATCGGCAAGCGGATCGACAAACGCATCGAAGGGATCTACGCCGAAGATCCCAACCTGAAAGAGCGCATCGAGCGGGACGCCCGCGCTCGGGCGCTGGCGTCACTGAACCTGACCGATCTGGACGCCGAAATGAACCACATCGAAGCCGAGGAAAAACGGCTGGAGAAGCGCAAAGAGGCGCTGCACAAGGAAATGCTGGCCAAGGTGCGTGGTACGGCCATCGAAGACATCGACGACGGCTGCGGCGGCTACTATCCGCACCGTTACGAGCAGGAAGTCGACCAAGCCATCGAACGCCGCCGCGCCGTGCATGCCGACGAGTTGTTGGTCGAAGATCAGCACGGCCAGCGCATCCTGCAACTGCGCGACGAGCGCGACAATTTACTGGACACAGTGTGGTTGGCAACTTCCCCGACGCAGATTCGCGAATTGTGGGTCAAGGTCAGCGCCCTGTTGGATGAGCAGCCGACACAATTGGAGCGCGACGCGCTGGCGATCGAGCCGGCGAGCGATGCGTAGGAGTCGAGGATCGAACTCTGCCTGCCGGGTCGCCTTCGGGCGGCCCGGTGGGCAGGCTTTTCTTTTAGCCGTTGGCGACACGTCCGATCGTAGCTCACGCATCGACGGGCCGAAGCATGCGGATGGCCCGATTACCAAGGCGCTTGATAAGAAAGTAGTTCGCTAAGCCGGCACCGGCTCTAACGGCGACTTTTCCGACGATCGTTTTCGCCATGTCGGCCACAGGCAGTTGATCCAACACGTTGTCCAACGATTCTTCGGCGTGTTCCTCAAATTCGTCCAGACGGCCAGCAATGTACGCGCTGAAAAACACGCGCGTCAGCAAGAACATGGTGCCGATCGCCCCGACGCGCAAGTTGTAAACGCGACACAAATCGCCGAGCATCTTAAACGACCAGAAGAGCATGATTGCCGTGTCAACCAACGGGTTTGGCGACACTGCCGTTTTGAACGCGGCCAAACTCGCAATTTGGTTTGTCTTGCGGCTGGCCGCTGCGTCTAGCGTAGTCTGGAATTCGTCCACAAAACGCTTGAGCCAATCGTCCGGCGATTGGGCACGCCGCTGCCACCAGACGCCCAGCAGCTTTTCCCGCGCTTCGACCAGCTTTCGTTGCTCGGATTCGTCCCATAACTTCGTTCCAGTTTGTCGTTGGTCAAGTGGAAACGTTTCAAGGTACGCTCGGAGCAGCTCCATCGCCTCGCGGGCGCTGGCCTTTCGTAAATCGGCCCGGTCGTCCAGTACCTGTAGCTGCCGCAAGTGAACTTGGCGATTTTTACGCATCCGCAGGTAGCCGAGCAAGAAATATCCGAAGCCACCCACAACCGCCACAGCACACAGCGAAAGCGCACTCACCGCCAACCATGCTTCGAGCACCGGTAAAGAGGCGATCGTCGCATACAACGCCGTCACTTGTGCCGTCAAGTACAAGCCAAGCACACCGCCCGTGATGGCCAGCATCGCGATCGCAATAGGACCTGTGGCCGCGAGGAATAGATGTTTCCACGCTGCCGCCGCGTCATCTAGTTGCTGTTCATCATGCACCTTGCCATCGGTCGTCCATTGCGAGCGATCCCGAACATGCTGCTGCGATGCTTCAACTGGGAACATCTTCGCCGGCCCACAGGGGTCGGGCTCGACGCCGGCCACGGAAGACGTGGGGGTTTCCAGCGGCTCGTCGGGCTTGGGCGCAATCGAGCTTGCGGGGTCCGGTCCCCAGGCGTCACCAGTCCCTGTCGGTGCGTCGTTTCGATTATCGCTCATTCCTGCCATCCCATAAGAAATTGAAACAACTTGTCGAGTCCCAAATGTTCGGGAGCCGCCTTCTTCAACCTCGGCATAACAGGGTCGCTGCGCGGAAATCCTCCCTGTGCTTTGAACTCCTCTGGATCCCATTCGTCCGGCCATCTTTCCCACGCCGGTAGCCGCGCAACATGCCAAGCGGGAATTGGACCGTTGCTTTCGGATACTTGCTGCTTGGTCATCCCCATAAGCACATGGCCGTCATCTTTCGCGACGGCCGAACAAACGGCCGAGACGACAAATTTCTCTGTTTCGACCGCAGTGTAGGCATCAAAATGTGGCTGTACGAGCTGCGACAGGAGTGTGCGTACCTGCTGGTGATCATCGTCGTGAAAGCGGTCAATCTGCGGTGCCACAAAGGCAATTCGCTGAATGCGCCGACCTGGACGGTAGCGTCGGGGGAGCAGCTTGGCGGGCAAGGCCAGCAGTGATGTGCCCGGGTCGAGGGCGTCGAGGACGTACTTGAGAAAGCGATCCGCGTCGTCATACATGTCGGGGCCACCTACAAGAATGTGGGCCATGTCGACCAGCACAGCCAGAGAATCGCAAGTCTGGAGCCGGCCAAACAATGGCACGACGACTTCAGTCTTGTAGCGGTTGTAATGCAACTGAAACGTCTTGGCCGGTTCCTGGTCTGCTTTGAAATGTGTTGGGTCGAGTGGCGTAAACTCGGCGCCCGGTAGGCCTGATTCCCGTCGCTCGGCGATCGCTTCCCAGCGGCCGGCGGCAAAGTCATCTTTGCAGTCCTCGGTCAGCAGCGAACCTGCCGGTGACAAAACAAATGCTGACGGACTGATGTACTTGTGAAATGCGGCATAAGCGGAAGCCAACGCGCGCTTGTACGCGACCACCAGTTGTTCCGCGGCGTGCTCGGCATTAGGCGGCGACTGGCAGATCGAGAGAAAGTGGTCGACCTCCGCTGGTCGATCGGTCATACCGGACATCCACTCAATCTGGACACGTGACCAGCCGAAAAAGTCGTCACGTCGAATCGCGCTGTCCGCAAACCGTTCACCAGGCAAGTCATAGAACGTCAGCCTCCCTTTGGCCCAGCGCCAGTGATTGACATCGAAATCAATACAGAACGCGGACTCGGCGGTGGTCTTCTCGGGCCACTCGGGCCTTGCGGCAACGAGCCTACGCCGATGCTCGGCGTATGGAAATTCCTGACCCTACCGGATTGCAGGTGCAAGGTTTCTGAAGCCCAATAGGGACGTGGAAACGCATAGGTTGTGTAGCCAATGTTCGTGATATCGCTTGCCATTGAGTCGGTGGACAGGGC
>JBGTKH010000468.1:0-27785 GCA_041744735.1 Pirellulaceae bacterium
ATGTTGCGGACGTTGCCGCCGTGCGAAACGATGCCGCCCTGCCGGTTGTAGCTGATGTGGCAGCCGATGATGTTCGACTGGTGCAGATCGACCTGATCGTAATACACGCCGATGCCGCGGTTGTCGTACAGGTGGCAGTCGGAGATGAGCACATTGCGATTGCGCGTGGTCAGGTGAATCGCATGCAGTGCGCGGCGGACGATCAGCCGCGTGATCGTCAATTGCATCGTACCGGTCGCCTCGACGCCGCAGGCTTCCGCGTGATCGCCGACGATTTCGATCGCATCGACCATCGGCGCTCGCTGCCGCTCCCACACATTGGGTTTGAACGTTTCGGGGTCAGCCGACGATGCGTGCGTGCCGACGAAGTGAAACGCCGGCCCCGCGCCCGCCATCACAATCCGCGCCGTGCCCCCGCCGCTGATCGACGTGTAACCAACCCGATCCAGATCGATCACTACCGGGTTCGTCAGCCGATACGTCCCGCTGGGAAAATTGATTTGCCCGCCCGCATCGATCGCGCGCTGAATCGCTGCCGTGTCATCCGCCTGCCCGTCGCCGACGGCGCCGTAGTCCGTCACCTTGCGCTTTCCGTCAGAGCGTTGCTGCTTCGGGCCATCGGACTGACCGTCGGCTCCCGCCAAAATTCCAAGCAACGCAAAGCCCGCGACAATAGTTGCAATGAAGTAGACGTTTCGCATGTTATCGTACTCCCAAGAGGTCATCGGCAATTGGTAGTGGTACAAGTTGCCGTAGCGGAAGTGGTGACACTTCCGAAGTCTCACGACTTCGGCTACCAAAATGTACCACTACCCGGCAATTCCCCGCGTTGACAAAGATCAGGATAGCAGCCAGAATTGGGTTTTGAACGAGTCGAAAGCAAAAGATTGATGGCCCATGTTGATCCGGCAATTCCATTTCCACCATTATTTCCATTGGGCGGATCCCAAGCCGTGATCGTGGCCGTGCCACTCGTAACAGCCCTGGGCTCCGCGACCGGGGCTTTTTTTGTGAAGTTTTCGGACGTGGGTGTCCGGGGTAAATGCCGCCATGAACTCGGGACGCGATTGAGGTAAACGACATGAATCGATTTGAAGTTCCTCGGGGCACACGCGATTTTCTGCCGGACGAAATGGTAGTGCGCAAACATGTTGAACGCGTGGTTTGCGAGACGTTCGACTCTTTTGGCTTTCAGCAAGTTCAGACGCCGACCTTTGAAAGCTTCGACTTGTTTGCCGCCAGATCGGGCGAAGAGATTCGTGAATCGATGTTCACGTTTGCGTCGGACGCCGGACGGTACGCACTGCGGCCGGAACTCACCGCACCGATTTGCCGGCTGGCTGCATCCGGCATTCTGACCAGTTCTCCATCGCCCTACAAACTGTATTACTGCGGTGCCTGTTTTCGCTACTGCAAGCCGCAGGCGGGGCGATATCGCGAGTTTTATCAAGCGGGCACCGAGTTGCTTGGAGCTGCTGACGAGCTTGCCGATGCAGAGGTGATCGCGCTGGCCGTGAAGGTGCTGCGAAAGTTGGGCATTTCTGAATTCCGTCTGAAGATTGGTAATGTCGGAGTATTTCAGAAACTGCTCAGCCAGCAAAACGTCACGGACAATCGACTGCGAAAAGACTGGGAAGTGGAAGTCATCCATGATATCGATCGACTCATGCATACGACGGAGCTCTGCCAGGCAATGGCACGCCGGGACGAGTTGCGGCCGCAGGACATTGCATTTGTGAGCAGTGAACGCAGCTCGTTGCATCACATTCAAGGTGACATTGATTATCGCGGAGAATTCGAGGTGCTACCTGGCGACAACCTGACCGGAAGCAAACTGCGCGAGCAACTTGAATGGTTGCCAAAGGCTGCAGAGGACACCTTGCTACAGAAGTGGGTTGCCGATTTATCGCTGCCTGACGAGACAGGCAAGTTGTTGCTCAAGGTCGCGCATATTCGCGGACCGAGCCACAGTGTGATCCCACAAGCCAAAGCACTTTTGGGGAACACCGTTGTGATGGAAAGTCTTCATAAACTTTCCCGCGTCGCCGAAATGCTGGCGGCCTTTGGTGTTCGTGATTACGAAGTTGTTTTAGGTACGGTACGTAATCTGGATTTTTACACCGGAACGGTGTTTGAAATTGACTCGGAATTGCTTGGTGCCCAGAAACAGATTTGTGGAGGCGGCAGGTACGACAACCTCGTTCAGGAGTTTGGCGGTGATCCCATGCCGGCAACTGGCTTCGCCTTTGGGTTTGACCGGCTTGTGGAGGTGTTTAAGAAATCGACCAGCGACACCTGCGTTTCCCGAGCTGCGATTGATGTACTTATCATTTGTGATGAGAACCTGCGAGGCAGATCGATTGAAGTTGCTGAAGATCTTCGAAACGCTGGTCTGCGAGTGGGCATTGATTTGTGTGGGCGAAGTTTGGAAGGTCAGAGGGAGTACGCCGGGAAACTTAAATGGAACGATGAACCATTAGCGTTTTGCGTGGTGTTGGATAGTGAAGGGATAGCGGCTGGGAAGTGTAAGCTTCGTCAAATGGTGAAGGCGGGTCCAACTGAGCAGGAATTGCCCGTGAGCGCGGTTGCTGATGAGATTCAGCGCCGGATTAACTTGGAGAAGTAGTTCATGACAACCGATCGACGTACAATCCGGTTTGCAGTCCCTAAGGGCCGGCTGCAGAAGGCCACGGCCGAGTTCTTTGAGCGAGCCGGTCTGCCGTTTGAAGATTACGATGCCAACAGCAAAAGCTACCGTGCGAAAATTGCCGTTGACAATGTTGTGGTAAAGCTCTTTAAGCCGCAAGAGATTCCTATTCTCGTCTCGCGCGGCGATTACGATTTGGGCATCTCCGGCCTCGATTGGTATTCCGAGTCGCGGTGCGAGCGGAATGTCGAAGACCTTGTCGACCTCGGCTTCGGCCGAGTGGACATTGTGCTGGCGATCCCCAACATTCCGAAATTCGACGGTGTCAACAGTGCAGCGGATCTTTTCGAGCGTTACCGCGATGCATCCGGCCGGAATCCTCTGCGCATCTGGACGGAGTATCTCAATTTGGCCGATCAGCTCGTGAGCAATTATGAAGGCATGGAGCCCGCGATCATCAGTCCCTATCCCATGCGGCGCGAGAGGCATTCGTCGATTGTCATCTTTCACTCGTTCGGCGCGACGGAATCCAAACCGCCTGAAGACGGCGATGCGATAATCGACAACACGGAAACGGGCAGCACCTTGCGCGCCAACAATCTCCGAGTCATTCAGAAAGTCCTGCCGGCTTCGACGGCTCAATTGTTGGCCAACCGCCGCGCGCTGCTCGACCCCGAAAAAGAAGAACGCATCGAGCTGATCCGGGCGGCTTGTCAAAACGCGGTCCAACGAGTTGTCGAACGCCGTCGTGTCAGTTACGGGCATCTCGACTGGTAGGGGCTTGGCCGAACATGCAATGGCAGCGAAAGCCACATTGAACCTGGCGGTGGTCGGACACGTCGATCATGGAAAGTCGACGTTAGTGGGCCGACTCTTATACGACTGCGGTAAGATACCGCCGCAGGCTTTCGAGCGATTACAACGCCACGCAGACGCTCTGAAGCGTCCCGAACTGCGATTTGCGTTTTGGTCGGACACGAATCTTGAAGAACGGCAACGCGGCATCAGCATGGAAGCGTCGTATCACGGTTTGGAAATCGAGTCGCGGAGATTCAACCTCATCGATGTCCCCGGTCACCGCGATTTCATTAAGAATGCCGTATCTGGAATCGCCGCCGCGGACGCAGCAATCCTGGTGATCGACGCACAGCAGACCACGGAACACGGCTTGGCGCCTCAGACTAAAGAATCCCTTCTGCTACTGACCGCTTTTGGGGTTTCGCCGGTGGTCGTTGTCGTCAACAAAATGGACTTGGTAAGTCATTCGTCTGAAGTGTTTGAGCTGGCGAAGCTCGAAGTTGAAAACGCGATGGCAGCACTCGCTGCACCGAGTGCTTCCGTTCTCGCGGCATCATTCATCCCGATGTCGGCTCTGGCCGGCGACAATTTAGCCCATCAATCCGATTCAATGGCGTGGTATCAAGGTGACACATTATTGAACGTGCTGATGCGAATGCCTATGCCACTACGTCTTACTGACCGTCCCCTGCGAATGCCCATTCTCAGAACGTTCAACGTGCGCGGAGTCGGGCCGGTAATCACTGGCAAGATTGAGACCGGAACCGTGCGCGTGGGGGACCGTGTGGCAATTGTTCCGTATCCGGAACAGAATTCGGTGCAAGGCGAAGTGAAGTCAATCCACGTACAACTCGAAGAGGTAGACTTCGCTCAGGCCGGCGATGACGTGGGGATCGCACTTGCCAAGCACGAGAAGCACTTTGTCGCCCGTCTTGTAAAAAAGGGCAACATGTTAGCCTCTCCATCGGAATTGCCTCGCGTTATCAAACGATTCCTTGGCGAAATCCGGGTGGTCGATCATCCGTCAGGTGTTCGGCCAGGGTATGCACCGATGTTGCACGTTCACCAAGTTGGCATGACGTGCCGTGTTGCCTCCGTTGTGCCCGCCGATCGACGCTCCGAGGAAGCGAAGGATAACCATGCAGAACCGACGATTCGCAACGGCGAGACAGGACTCGTGTGGATCGAGACCGATCGTCCTCTCGTGATCGAGCCTGAGAGCGAATGCCCGAAACTTGGCAGATTCGTTCTGCGCGACGGGAGAACAGTCGCCCTAGGAAAGTGCCTCGAGCCAGCGGCTACTGGTTGTCCGGCAGCCCAAGTCGGATAGAATTTTGTGCGATGGCCACAAACACAGCAACTTACATCCGCGCGCCTCACGGTCGGGAGCTTTCCTGCAAAGGATGGCACCAGGAAGCTGCCTTGCGGATGCTGATGAACAATCTGGACCCCGACGTTGCCGAACTGCCGGAGCAATTGATCGTCTATGGTGGTGCCGGCAAAGCGGCCCGCAATTGGGACTGTTACCACAAGATCATCGAAACGCTCCGGCGGTTGGAAAACGATGAAACTCTGTTGGTGCAAAGCGGCAAGCCCGTCGGTGTGCTGCGCAGCCACGAGCAAGCGCCGCGGGTGCTGATCGCGAACGCGCACTTGGTGCCCAAGTGGGCTACGGCCGACGAGTTTCGGCGGCTGGACCAGTTGGGCCTGACCATGTACGGGCAGATGACCGCGGGATCGTGGATCTACATCGGCACGCAGGGGATTGTCCAAGGCACGTACGAAACCTTCGCCGCCTGCGCGCGGAAGCACTTCGGCGGCAGTCTTGCGGGCCGTCTGCTCGTTACGGCCGGACTCGGTGGGATGGGCGGGGCACAGCCGTTGGCCGCCACGATGAATGGCGCTGCCTTTCTGGGCGTTGACGTCGATCCAGCGCGCATCAAGCGGCGCATCGAGACAGGCTACTGCAACCGTATGACGGATGACTTGGACGAGGCACTCGATTTAGTTTCACAGGCCAAGCAGACTCGCGCCGCTCGATCCGTGGGCTTGGTTGGCAACATCGCGGAAGTGCTCCCGGAACTTCGTCGTCGCGGTGTGGACATCGACGTGCTGACCGATCAGACGGCGGCGCACGATCTGGACGTCGGATACATCCCCGCCGGACATACGCTCCAGCAAGCGGCTCAGCTACGCATTGACAGTCCCAACGAGTACCGGAAGGCTGTGCTCGACTCGATGCAAACTCACGTCCGCGCGATGTTGGACTACCAAAAGGACGGCACGATTGTCTTCGATTATGGAAACAATCTGCGTGGACAAGTCGCTGACCATCGAGGCATGCAGGAATCGTTCGAGATTCCCGGCTTCGTGCCGGAATTCATTCGGCCGCTGTTCTGCAAAGGTGCCGGTCCATTCCGCTGGGCGGCGCTGTCTGGCAATCCCAACGACATCGCGGCCACAGATCGCATGGTCTTGGAAACGTTTCCTGAACAGGATTCATTAAGCCGCTGGATTAAGTTAGCCAGTGAGAAAATACGATTTCAAGGACTGCCGGCACGCATTTGCTGGCTGGAGTACGGCGAGCGTGCGGAACTGGGCGACCGGTTTAATTGGCTCGTCGAGACAGGCAAGGTAGCCGCCCCGCTGGTCATTGGCCGCGACCATCTGGATGCCGGTTCCGTCGCCTCTCCCAATCGAGAAACCGAAGGGATGCTAGACGGGTCGGATGCCATCGCCGATTGGCCGCTGTTGAATGCGCTGATCAACGCAGTGAACGGTGCGAGTTGGGTTTCGATCCACCACGGAGGCGGCGTCGGCATCGGCTATTCGATTCACGCCGGCATGGTCTGCGTGGCCGACGGCACGAAACAGGCCGGCCAGCGGCTGCATCGCGTGCTGACATCCGATCCAGGCACGGGAGTAATTCGCCATGCCGACGCCGGTTATCAAGACGCGATCGACACAGCCAACAGCCGAGGCATCGATCTACCCATGATTAACGGTTAGTGAAGACGATTCAGTTCTAGTGCAGTGTCAACCGTGCGTTGACGGGTAGCCGAAGTCGCCAGACTTTGGCCGAATCTCGGGAAAACCGAACTCTGGCGAGTTCGGCTACGTCCATCCGTTTACAGTTGACGAAGCATGAGGAGTGTTGTTGCATCCATGCTCCGCGCACTGACCAACATTCGAACGCTCGCCCAATGTCCAGCGGACGGGTTGCAGAGCGATATTGGCGAGATTCATGATGCCGCCATGGTCTTTGACGGCGATACGATTCGTTGGGTCGGCCGAGAGACCGACATGCCCGGCGAGTTCCGACGACTGGCCGGCGATGCGCCGGTTGACGCTGGCGGCAGCGTTGTCGTGCCGGGCCTGATTGACTGCCACACGCACTTGGCTTTCGGCGGTTGGCGTGAGGACGAATTTGAACTGCGTTGCCGCGGCACGAGCTACCAGGAAACCGCGGCGTCAGGCGGCGGGATCGCCCGCACAGTCCGCGATACTCGCAGCACTAGCGAGGATGAACTGACGCGCAAAGCGGCCGGCTTTCTTGAGGATATGATCCGCCTCGGTGTGACGACCGTGGAATGCAAAAGTGGTTACGGGCTGAACGTGGAGGACGAATTGAAATTGCTGCGAGTCTATCAACGGCTCGCTGCTGAATCTCCTGTAAGAATCGCCTCGACCTTGCTCGCCGCTCACGTCGTGCCGCCGGAATACAAGGATGATCGGCAGGCGTACGTAGCTCTGATTTGCGAAACGATCATACCGCAGGTCGCCGATTTGCGACTGGCTGATTTCTGCGACGTGTTTGTCGAAAGCGGCGCGTTTACTGTGGATGAAGCGCGCGAAATACTCGAATCGGGCAAAGCCCACGGACTTCGCCCAAAGCTGCATGCCGACCAGTTGTCCAGTTGCGGCGGGGCGCAGTTAGCCGCCGAACTAAAGGCCGTTTCCGCCGACCATTTGGAACACGCGGAGGATGCAGACGTGCGGGCGATGGCGGGCGCCGGAGTCGTCGCGGTGGCACTGCCGATCGCATCGCTCTATCTCTCGCAGCCGGCTTTGGACGCGCGGCGCTTCATCGAGGCCGGCGTTGACGTTGCCGTGGCAACCGACTTCAATCCCGGCAGTGCGCCGAGCTATGACCTGCAGTTGGCGATTGTCTTGGCCTGCACCATGAACCACCTGACCCCGGCCGAGGCGCTGAAGGCGGTTACCATCAACGCGGCCAAGGCAATCGCGCGAGCGGACTCGGTCGGTTCGCTGCAGCCCGGAAAGAAAGCGGACTTTGTCCTGCTCGATACTCCCAGCGTCAATCACTTTGCGTATCACTTTCGCCGTGACGTGGTGCGCGAAACGTACATCGGCGGCACGTGCGTTTACCGGAGGCCGGTCAGTTGAGTGCCCACCTCGAACCCTACGAACACACGCCGGTTTCTCGGCCGGATGATCCGCGGCTGGGAGACTTGGTGCGGTTCTCGCGCGACGGCCAACTCGCCGCAGGGAGTTGCGTTGCAATTCTTGGCTTTCCATCGGACGAAGGCGTGCGGATCAACGACGGCCGACCCGGTGCCGCGGCGGGCCCCGATCGCATTCGCAAGTTTTTGTACGCGATGACACCCGACGCGCGTGCCGCTGACTCACACTCATCTCTTTTGGCCAGCACGACGGATTTGGGAAACGTCCGCTGCTCGGGTCATGTCGCCGAGGATCAGCAGCGACTGGGAGAAGTCCTGGCCCCGCTGATCAAGCAAGGGGTCATCCCGATTCTGTTGGGCGGCGGCCACGAGACGAGCTTCGGCCATTTCCTGGGCTATGTTCTGGCCGGCCGAAAAGTATCGATCCTGAACATCGACGCCCACCCCGACGTCCGTCCACTCGTTGACGGCAGGCCTCATTCCGGGAGCCCCTTTCGTCAGGCGCTTGAGCATTCGTCCGGTGCTTGTCACCGATACGACGTGGCTGGCCTGAACCCGCAATCGGTCGCACGTGCGCACGTCGAGTTCGTCGCATCACGTGGTGGCCGGTGTTTTTGGAATGGAGAATTCACCATCGGGGACCTGGAAGCCCTGATCGCAGATTCCAGCGTGCCACTGATGACAACCTTTGACCTCGACGCCGTCGACGGGGCACTCGCTCCAGGCGTGAGCGCGCCGGCCGCACACGGTCTGCCGCCGAGTCTCTGGCTACAATTGGCTCACGTGGCAGGGAGATCGTCGCAGGTGACTTCCATGGACATCGTCGAACTCAATCCGCTGTACGACGTGGACGACCGGACGGCACGCCTCGCGGCATTGACTGTCTGGCAGTTTTTGCGCGGTATCGTCCATCGCAACCGTCCCTAGGCCGGCAACTTGGAACAATTGCGACTCGGAATCATATGCACAACGACGAACGTACGGTCTCTATCGACGGTGAAAATTTAACGTTTGACGACGTGATCGCCGTGGCCAGGCATGATGCGCGTGTAACCATCGACGACGCCGTGATGCTCCGCGTGCGACGATGTCGGGCCGTGGTTGAACGACTCCTGGAAGACGAATCGAAACCGGTCGTTTACGGTTTAAACACCGGTTTCGGTTCGTTGCGGAACATTCTAATTGAGCCTGACAAGGTCGCGGAGTTGCAACGAAACCTAATCCGTAGCCACAGTTGCGGCGTGGGACCGGCAACGCCGGTCGAAGTGGTGCGGGCCATGTTGTTGCTGCGGGCCAACACGCTGGTCAAGGGACATTCCGGTGTGCGGCCGGTCGTGGTGCAAACGCTGGTGGACATGCTCAATCGACGCGTTCACCCGGTGGTCCCAAGCAAGGGCTCGGTCGGTGCCAGCGGTGATCTGGCGCCTCTATCTCATCTGGCGCTGCCCATGATCGGCGAGGGACAGGTGTTGTTGAACGACACATTGCATGCCGCATTGCATGCCGCGGGTTTCGAAGCGGACGACGACGGATACGTTTCGGGAGACGTAGCGATGAAGGCCGCAGGAATCGAGCCCATTGAACTGCAAGCCAAAGAAGGGCTCGCCCTGAACAACGGCACGCAGTTTATGACGGCTTGGGGCGTTTTGGCGCTGGCCGACGCCGAATATCTGGCCTCGATCGCCTGCCAAGCATGTGCTTTGAGCATCGAAGCGATCCGCGGCGTTCCCCACGCCTTCAATGCAGCCATTCATCGTGTACGGCCCCATCCCGGCCAAATCGATGCTGCCAAAGCGATCCGCCAGCAACTCGAAGGCAGCGACATTCTGCGGGTGCCGATTAATACAGCCAGACTGCACAATGCCCGCGCCTTCTTGTCTGAGGTGATGTCCAAATTGGAACAACTGGAACGCGAACTCCGTCGTTTGCAACAGGATCGCGACATGGTTCGTGATCCCCTGCGAGATGTGGATAGTCAAGCAGAAAACGGTCACGGCTACAGTTCGTCCGCATCCAACGCGACGGAAGTTCGCAACTTGATCGGCCGGATCGACAAATTGAGCAAGTCTATCGAAGCAACGAGTCAGTCCTCCTCAAATGAAATCATTGGCCGACTGAACAAAAGGCCGAGCGGCGAGGCGAATGTTGCTACGGAGGAACTCCGGCAGTTTGCAGAATCCGAATTCCATCCTCTGGTTGTGGAACTGCAAGACACCTACGCAGAATTTTGCGATGTCCGATCCAAAATCAAAGCCGGCCCATTTGATGACGTGACTGCCCGATCCCAATTGATTGATTATTCCGCCAAGCTCATCGACCACGCCATGCACGAATTGGATCAGGCCGTGCCGGAATTTCTCCCAGTTCAAGACGATTATTCGTTTCGTTGTGCCCCGCAGGTAATCGGTGCGGCCCTGGACACATTTTCACACGTGCGGAAGATTCTCGAAATTGAAATGAATTCGGCCACCGACAACCCGTTGATTTTTCCACCCGATCCGAAGCCAGGGGACGAGGCCCCGGATGTCTATCGGCTTAATCTCAAACTGGACGAGTGCAAGCGCGCGATCATCTCCGGCGGCAATTTTCACGGCGAACCAATCGCAATTGCCCTCGATCAAGCCTGTATCGCGTTGGCGGAAATCGGCAATATCGCGGAACGTCGCATCTTTCAGCTTACATCCGCTCATCTTAACAACGGCTTGCCCGCGTTTTTGACGCGCCGTGTGGGCTTGCACTCGGGGCTAATGGTCGCCCAGTATACGGCCGCGGCACTGGTCTCGGAGAACAAGACTCTTTCGCACCCAGCCTCGGTGGACTCGATCCCAACGTGCGCCGACGCCGAGGATCATGTCAGCATGGGTGCCTTCGCGGCACGCAAGTTTACGGAAGTCCTGAACAACGTCATCCATGTCGTGGCCATTGAGTTACTGTGTGCCGCCCAGGGTATCGAGTTTCGCGAGCCGGCCCGGCCCGCGCCCGCAAGTCAGAACCTGCTGCGAACAGTGCGCCGGTTCTGCTCGAAAGTCGATCAAGATCGCCCCTTGGGCGGCGATATTGAATCTCTGGCAGCCGCTATTCGCAGCCGCGAATTCTAGAAAATGCTATCGCGCGAGTCGTGGTTGTGACTGGCCTGGATGAACTTCATCCGGGCGGGACCTTTCAACAGTTCGAGCAAGGCTGAGCGCGAAACGTCCACCGTCGTCCAGCCATTGCCGGTCCAGTTTGAATCCGGCGTCTTGTAACATTTCGCCGATTTGAACCGACGTATATTTGTACGAATTCTCGGTGTGAATGTGCTCGTCACGGTGGAAAGTTACGTCTAGGCCAAGCTCTGCGATCGAGACCGTCTGGTCGCACACGCTGACGATGTGCATTTCAATGCGGCCTTCCGGTTCGTTGTATTTCGCGACATGCTTGAACCGGCTGAGATCGAAGTTGGCAGCAAACTCGCTGTTGATCCTGACAAGCAAATTCAAGTTGAACGCGGCGGTGACACCGAGCGGATCGTCGTAAGCGGGCTCCAAGATGCTGCGGTTGCGGCAGAGATCATAACCCACCAGCAGCCGATCATCGCCGCTCATCGAGGCTCGTAGCTTGCGCAGAAAGTCGACTGCCGCATGAGGACCAAGATTTCCGATGCTGGAGCCCAGCCAGGCGATTAACACCGGAGGCAATGCAGCTTGGCCGAGCGCGCCGAGTCCTTCCTCGTATTCCGCACAGAGCGCGACGATTTCCAGTTCGGCGTAACGGGCCGCCAATTGTTCAGCGTTTTCCTGAAGCGTCTGGCGGGAAAGATCGAGGGGCACGTAGCGCAGATGACTGCATCGTTCGAGCAGCGCGTGAATTAGCAGCCTGGTCTTGTCCGAGTTGCCGCTTCCCAATTCGACGAGCGTGCGCGTGGGGGGGAGACAAGCCGCGATTTCGACCGCGTGTGTCGCCAACATCTGGCGTTCGGCACGAGTTACATAATATTCGGGCAATTCGCAGATCGCCTGAAACAGCTTCGAGCCCAAGGCGTCGTAAAAGAAGCAGCAGGGGAGCGATTTAGCGACGCTTGTCAGGCCGTTGCGAACGGCTACCGCAAAGGCAGCCTGCTGATCCGGGACGCTCTTTGACAGTAACTTGAATCGGGGCTGTCGGTCGCGTTCACCCATGTGTAGCCAAAGAAAAAGGGTGGCATACGGGACTCGAACCCGCAACTTCCAGATCCACAATCTGGCGCTCTAACCAATTGAGCTAATGCCACCATGAACTCGAAACTGGTGATGCACGACGGACTGTACTCACTGGCCTTTTATAGTTAATTTGCTCCGCGTGTAGCTGACCAAACTGTCGAGCGGGATCGTCTCTTGTTTCCTTTGGGCAAGGTCCTTGACCGTGACGCTTTTCGTGTTGAATTCCGATTCGCCGGCAATGACGACGAAGGCGATCCCATTCGACGAGGCATAGCCGATCTGTCCGCGCAGCGAGTCCGGTTCCAAATAAACCTCGGTCGAGATTCCTTCGTCGCGCAACGTCTTGGCGAGACCAAGATACTGCGGTAGGTACTTGCTTCTGTCTTGTGTCGTTACGAGCACCTGAGTTGGCACAGCGCGGCCAACGTCGGCCAACTTGGATTGAACGAGCAAATCGATGAGCCGCGAAAGGCCAACCGAGATTCCCACGCCGGGAAATTTTTGGCTGGAGAAGTACGACGCGAGGTCGTCATACCGGCCGCCGGAACAAATGCTCCCCCAGTCCTCATGGCCTTGCACGAACGTTTCGTAAACCGTTCCTGTGTAGTAATCCAGGCCGCGCGCAATGCGAAAGTCCGGGCGGATTCGTGCTTCGGGCATCCCCAGCGTTAAGGCGTTGTCAATCACCGATTGTAGTTCGTCAAGGCCATCTGTCGGCGCCTCGACCGAAGCAAAAACTTTCCTCGCTGCGTCGATTGTTTCGCAATGGATTAAGTCCATAATCGCCGGCGTTAATTCCGGCGCGACTTCCTCCTGTTCGAATGTTTCGCGTGTTGTCTCGGCACCCGCATCGTGGCTCTTGTCAATGGCCCGCAGCACTCGAAACAGTTGGTCGTCTCCGACTTGCTTTGTGCTCAGCAGATCGCCCAAGACTTTCCGATTCGAAACCCGGACCTGAAACTCCGGTAGTCCCAGCGCACTGAACGCGGAGTTAATCACGCAGGGGATTTCCGCGTCGTGAATCAAGTCGAGAGAATTTCGTCCGATGACGTCGATGTCACACTGATAGAACTCGCGGAACCGGCCTCGCTGGGCCCTTTCACCTCGCCAAACCTTTTGGATTTGATAGCGCCGAAACGGAAACACCAACTCTTCGGCGTGTTGGACGACAAATCTCGCCAACGGCACGGTCAAGTCGAAGTGCAGCCCCAAGCCGGTATCCGAATCTCCCTCCGCGGGACGTCCGACCGAGTAGATCTGGCGGTGCATCCCACCCTTGGCCGTGAGAATCTCGATGCGTTCAACCGCCGGCGTTTCGATGGGGGTAAACCCATATAGTTGGTACTGTTCCCGGATGATGGCAATGAACCGCTCTTCAACGAGCCGCACATTGGGCAACCACTCCGGAAAGCCGGAAATCGGGATAACCTTGACCAAATCTGCCATTTGTGAGCAATTCCTTCCAGTGCAAAACAGGGTAGCAGGTACGATACGTCTCGAGTTTGATGGCGTCAACTAGACTGGCTAACATTGGCTGCGCACGTCGGTACGTTTGAGCCCTTTTCAATATGTTCATTTGGCCGCAACGCCCGCGTAAGGATAAGTCGAGACTGTCTCCCATGCGAGCTTCTGCAAGATCACGTTTTGAGTTTCATTGACACCACTAGGGATGACGTCCAAACCTTCGGGGTTCGCGCGATAGATCGCAGCAAAGTTGCAGTAGGCAGCCAGCGCTTGCACGTGCGGGCCGGGGTGACCGATGGCGTCGGTGAAGAGTTCCGACTGAGCCTCCACGCCGGGATATTTTCCCTCGACAACCAGCGCCCGCAGCTTCACAACTGCGTCGCCGGCCGGGACGATGAAGACGGCGTCGCGGCCATGTTTCTCGTTCAGTTCATCGACTTGAGCTTCCAGCTTCGTGCGCCACTCGTCAATCGCGGCCTGCAGATCCTCGATCTTCATCCCATCGCGCTGTGAGTTTTCACGGATGCGCTTTTCCGGCGACGGCACGTCGAAAGGAAACCACGAAGCCTGTACCAGCAGCCGCAGGTTCGGATTGTGCTTCAGGCCCAGTTCCGTAAAGTTCGCAATCCCTTCATCGGGAACCGCCAGATGAGCGGCCATCGTAAAAACATCCACTTCGCCGCCCGCCAGCGCCGCTTTGGCTTTGTTTCTCTCGTCCGCTAAATCCCAATGCTGAATCACGCGCGACCCGCCGATTCCCTGCGTCCCCACCAGCCGATGCCCCTCGATGCCCGCCGCCTTCACAAGCTGCTCGACACGCTGCGGCACGAACATGTGAAAACTGTGGCCAGTATAAAAGACTCGCAAGCCGGCCGGCGGCGCCTTGACATCATCCGCAGTCGCCAGACTCCGGCTAGCGGAAATAAACAACAGCCCCCAGCAAATCAACATCGCGGGTCGCGAAAGTCGAGCACGATCGATGAACGTCATGGTTTGAATCTCCGATGGAAGGCGATGGAAGGCAACGTCCCATTGTAACGGAATATCGGTGATCCAAAAAGCAATCCAGCCACTGCAACTTACAAAGACCAAGGGCTTCCCGCTGGCACCTCAAACCTGATCAGCAACACGACGTTTTCCGCGATACAAAAAATCGGAGTTGTAGTCGGGTCAGAAGTTGTGGTCGGGTCTCCCGACCCGACCACGAATTAGACCGCAGGTCTCATCGCGCTTCGAGGAGACCTGCGGTCAAGCCGGTGGGGCGGTCGGGAGACCGCCCCACAACATGACAGCCCCACAACATGACAGCCCCACAACATGACAGCCCCGCAACATGCGATCTCCAGCGATGCGGACGGCAGCAATATTGGCTTGTTGTCGTCCCCGCAGTAAAATGGACCGATGCGAATCCACGAGTTCGTCTGGACGCAGGACGGAATCGATCAAATCGCTCAGCACGGCGTGACGCCAGAGGAAGTCGAAGAGGTCTGTTTCAGTCGAGCGTTGATTCAGCGAGCAAAAACGCCGATACCGGCAATGGAAAAAGCGATGAGCAAGCAACAGCTACCTCAAACCGACTCGATTCAGGAACTGGCCAGGTTTTGGGATGCGCATGACCTGACCGACTTCGAAGACGAACTCGACGAAGTGACCGAACCCGTTTTCGAACGTGACAGCCCGATCACGCTACGTTTGCAAAGCAACGAGGCGGAAGCCATTCGCGAAATGGCAAAGTCAAAAGGTGTCAAAGACGCGAAATGCAGGTTATGAACCGCCAATCATTTGCACGCCCGACGAACTGATGGAGCCCGATGATGAATACGCCAACGAATGATCCCATCGTCGCCGAAGTCCGGGCGGCACGCGATAAGCACGCTGCGCAGTTCGGCTACGATCTCACAGAAATCTTCCGCGACCTCAGGGAACGGCAGCAGTCTTCCGGTCGCAAATACGTGCGTTACGCTCCTCGTCCTCCTGTCGCAACAACAACTACCTCGTCAATGCAACAGTGTTACCGCGTGATCTTGAGAATTCTGCCCATCACGGCAACGGCTGAGTCGCTCGCAGATAGGCGAATAGATCGCGAATTTGCTGGTCCGACAGAGTCTTAAGTAGGCCTTCGGGCATTAGGGATTGGGGGAGGGCGCGGAGGTCTTCGATTTGTTCGCGGGGGATGAGGGTGGTTTGGCCGTCGTGGCTGCGGAGGATGACGACTTGGTTGTCTTGGTCGGCGATGAAGCCGGTTAGGGTGCGACCGTCGGCGGTGAAGAGGGCGTAGTTTTCAAAGCCCTCGCGGATTTGAGCGCTGGGGTTGACGACGTTCAGCAGCATGGCACCCAAGTCGTCGCGCTGATAGGCGCTCAGGCTGGGGCCGATCTGGCCGCCTTCTTCGAATAGCTCGTGGCACTTGCCGCAGCTTGCGCGGTAGAGCTGTTTGCCTTCGTACGGATTCCCCGAGCCTTGACTGATGACGGCGATTAGCCGCTCGATCTCGGCGCGCATCTCGGCGGTGGTGGCCCCTTGGACGTCACCCCATTGTTTGCGGACGAGGGCGGCAAGTTGCTCGTCGGGATGCAGCAGGATGCGGCGCACGACGGGCATTGGAATCGATTCGCGGGCGATCTGGCCGGCGTCGATGGCTTTGAGAAGTTCCAGCGACCACGACACGCGGCTGGCCAGTAGCGATTGAGCCACGTCGCGGGCGTCGCCCGGCAGCGTGTTGTGCAGCCGCACGACCTCGGCGGCGATCTTCGCATCGTCGTAGGCTTGCAGCGCGCCGAGCGCCGCGCTGCGCACCGGCGTGTCCTTCGAGTGCTCGGCCACTTGCAACAGCACCGGCACGGACCGTGGCTGCTGGACCTCGCCGAAGATTTGGATGAGCTGCAGCCGGTCGCCGCTTTTGGCTTTCTCGTCGGCGATGATCTTCAGCGCCTCGTCCAGCGCCGCCGCGTCGCCTTGACGCAGCCGCAAGGCCAGCGACACGCCGCCGACTTTGGAGATGGCCGCGATCAGTTCACTAGGCAATCCGGTCAGCGAGCGGCCGGCATACGCCGCTTCAAAGCCAGTCATCAGCCGTTTTCCATGTTCTGGGGTTGGCGCCAGTTGCAGTAGCGCCGCGCAACTCAATAAATCTTTGCGAGTGCCGGCGACCGCGTATCGCCGCATCAGCCGTTCGAGAATGTGCTGTTCGACCAGCGGTTGGTTCCAAAGCGCTGGGTTTTGGAACATGACGAGAACGGGGTCGGGAGTCTTTTTCGATTGTACGCCGTTTGTTGTCGAAACCGCGGGAGACGAAAAAGACTCCCGACCCCTTTCGACGTCCGCTTCAATCGCCCACCACAACAGCAGCGGGATGTGAATGTCGCCGGCATCTTCGCTGCGCGTGAGCAAGTTGCGGATAATCTCCAGCGACTCGGCGGCGGGCAAGCGCCGAGCGGAACAGGCCAATTGGCTGCGCGCTTCGACGTGTGGTTCGCGCAGCGACATTTCCGCTAACTTCTTGGCCACGCCTGTCGACACGGTCCCATCGTCGCTTAACAGTCGCACCGTCCACAGCCGCACGTACGGGTCGGCGTGGTCTAACGTCTTCAGCGCTGTCGCATCGTCCAGTCCACCGCAGAGATTCAGCGCCCAGAGCGATTCTAGCGCGAACTGGCCGGTACTCTCGTCGATCAATTGTCGCAGCAGCGGCACAACCGACGCGTCTTTGCGATCTCCTATCAATTGCAGCGCCGTCTGCCGGTACCATTTGTTTTCGTGCCGCAATGTGTCAATCAACTCGCGAGTCGTCAGCTTGCTAAGGTCGAGCGGCGCGCCTGTTGGTGCGTCATTTGCCTTTAACCGATAGATTCGGCCGCTGCCTTTGTCCACGCGGCCTTGATAGTGGCTGGCGTGATCGATTCGCTGTTCGTAAAAGTCCGCCACGTAGATCGCGCCGTCGGGGCCGACTTGAATGTCGACCGGCCGGAACCACGTGTCGCTGCTCGTGGCGGCGAGGCCGAGGTCGTGCGATTTGAACGACGAACCGTCGGGTTCAATCTCGCTGAATATCACGTGGCTTTGCAGCGGCGCGACGCCGAATAATTTGCCGGTGTACTGGCCGGACATCGCACCGCCTTCGTAAATCACAAACGTGTGCGTAAACCGCGGCACTTTGGGATGGGCCATCGGTGGGAAGTAACCGAACGTATACGGGTTGGACAGCGGCCCGTGCTTGCCGAAACCTTTTTGGAAGTAGCCGCCTTGCACGTAATGAAAGCCGCGCGTGTCGCCGCCGTTGTGGCCCGAATAGATGCGGCCCTTGGAATCGATCTCGACTCCAAACGCGTTGCCGCCACCTTCGGCGAAGATTTCGTAGCGGCGGCTTTCGGGATGGTACCGCCAGATGAGCTGCCCCATCGAATGCACCGCCTGCTTGTCTCCCGGCCGTTTGATGTCGCCGCTGACGGTGCTGCCCTGAGCCGCGTACAGCCAGCCGTCCGGCCCCCAGCGCAGACTGTTGGCGATCGAATGCGAATCTTCTAATCCAAAACCTTCCAGATGCACTTCGGGGTCGCCGTCAGGCACGTCGTCGTTGTTGCGGTCGGGATAGAAGAGCAGATAGGGCGGGTTCAGCACCCACACGCCGCCGCGGCCGCGAGCGAACGACGAGACGAGGCTCAGCCCCTCGACGAACGACTTGTGCGTGTCCAGCACGCCGTCGCCGTCGGTGTCTTCGTGAATCGTGATCTTGTCGGCCCCGCGGAAGTGATTGGGCGGCGCGGGCGGGACCTTGTCGTATACGCTGCGCAGGAATTTGTCGCGGCTGAGCATCTTCAAACCGGCTGGCGTCGGGTATTGCAAATACTGAACGACCCATAGCCGGCCGCGCTCGTCGAATTTCATCGACAGCGGCTGGCCAATCGCGGGCTCGGACAGCACCAGTTCGATTTTCAGATCGCCGGGGACTTGGAAACGGCGTAACGATTCGGCGGGTGTTAGCGGGCCGGCATCGCCTTCTAACTTGGTTAGCGTTCGGTTCACTTCGTTGGCGTTAGCCAATTTCGCGAATGCGGCGATCGCGGCGGGTCGCACTTGCCATTTGGCCCACGCCACGTCGTCTCCCGCGCGGAATTGCCACTCCCCGTCCAAACGGATCGCGCGATCGCCACCGAACAGCACGGGCGCGGCGACGTTAAAGCCGGCGCGTCCGTCTTTCTGATAGACACGAATCGCCACGACGTTCGACTCGCCGAAGCGCACCAGCCGCGCCGGGACGGTGAAGCGGCCCGACCCGCCGAGGCCGCTGCGATATTGCGGCGGGAATGTTCCCGATCCGCCAATGCGTTCGCCGTTGAAGTACGCTTCGCGCGCGTCGTCCACGGCTTCAACAAACAGTTCCAAATCGCCGCCTTCCCATGCCTCGGGCACTTCCACGAAGCAGCGATACCAAGCAAAACTGTTGTTGGCTGCCGGCTTTTTCCAGGCGTCGGGGATTCGCAGCACGCTCCAATCGAGCGGCTGCGCATCGGCCGCGCTGGCGTTGTTTGCTTGGCCGCTAGGGCCTAAGGCCAGGTGACAGAAGATGCTGGCGGTAACCAGCGGGGCAACAACAGCAGTGGCAAACCGTAACGGGCGTGGTGTGAGATTCATGCGAGGTTGCAGGCGTTGGTGTGAATCGTAACCCGAAGTGTAAGCGAGGGCGCATGAGACACTACTTGCTAGAATCGCCCTCGCTTACGCGTCGGGTTACTGACGGTGGGAGGTCGGGCGGTCCGTTAACAACCCACCATCATACACAGCCAACACGGCCTTGCCACGTGTTGTGGCGAGGTTCGCAAGATAGGTAGCGGCATCGGTCGGTGCGCGGCTACAATTACGTGGCCGATTGAGTTTTTTCGTAGCCGAACTCGTGAGAGTTTGAGATTTGCGGAACATACCAAGCGACCGAAGTCTCACGACTTCGGCTACAAAGCGGCCAAAGTCTGGGGACTTCGGCTACAAAGCGACCGAAGTCTGGGGACTTCGGCTACGTCAGGTTTTGAAATGCCGACTCCTTATGATTGGGCTTCAACCGTGGTAACTTGCCTCTTGGTATTCGCCATTACTACGTCCACATTACCGGGGAATGCCAATGATGAAACCACGCCAATCGCGGCGCAATGGGTCTGGGTGAGCCGGTCGCGCGATGACGATCTGACCGGTTATTTCCGTCGCGTGTTTGAAGCGGACAAAAACCTCAAGGCCGCGGAACTGCGCGGCATCACCGATTTCTGCCGGATGACGATGTACGTGAATGGGCAGCGAATTGCGGTTGCGGAGAACTATGGTCCGCTGGTCAGCATCGATGTAACGAAGCAGATTCGGCCCGGAATGAACGTCATCGCAGTGTCTGCCGATCAGTGGACCGGACCGGCGGCGGTGGCGATGGAGTTGACTTTGACGCTGGCCGACGGTTCGCGGAAAGTGATCGCTTCTAATGAGAATTGGTTGGCTGCAAAAGCGCCGCAGGACGATTGGCAGCAATTGGATTTCAACGCCGCGGGCTGGCAGCGTGCGGTGAGTTTTGGACAACTTGAGACCTTGGTTTGGGGCGAAACACCGCGCGCCGTGTCGATCGACCCATTCGACGACTACACGCAATGGATGCAGGCACAGGGGAGCGACGCGGCGACTGATCCGTCGCGGTTTATGGTCGCGCCGGGCTTTGAGATCGAGTTGCTGCGAACGGCGCAGGCTGACGAAGGGTCGTGGATCAGCATGGCCTTCGATCCGCGCGGGCGGTTGGTCATCGGGCGAGAGGACCAAGGACTGCTGCGGCTGACTCTGCCCGGCGACGGTCACGGCGAGATGCAAGTCGACACGATCAACGACACGCTGCGCGAATGCCGCGGGCTGCTGTTTGCCTACGACAGCTTGTACGTGAACGCCAATGAATCGAAGGGACTATATCGTTTGCGAGATACCAGCGGCGACGACCAGTTCGACGAGGTGAAGCTGCTGTACCAATCACCCGGCGGCGCGGGGCACGGGCGGAACGATTTGACATTGGGTCCTGACGGCATGATTTACAGCATCCACGGCGACTCGGTTGACTTGCCGAAGACGTTCGACGATCTCACGTCGCCGTTTCGCGAACATCGCCGCGGCATAAAAAGCAGCGAAGGGCACGTGATCCGCTTCGACCGCGACGGCAATTCGTGGCAGTTGGTGGCCGCCGGTCTGCGCAATCCATACGGCATCGACTTCAACACCGATGGCGAGCTGTTCACGTACGACGCCGACGCCGAACACGACATGGGTGCGCCGTGGTATCGCCCGACGCGAGTGGACCATCTGGTGGCCGGCGCCGATTTCGGCTGGCGCGGCGTGACCGGAAGCTGGCCGCCGTACTATCCCGATCACCCGGACAACGCGCTGCCGAATTTGGACATCGGCAAGGGTTCGCCGACGAGCGTGAAGTTCGGCACGCGCAGCAGTTTTCCGCCGCCGTACCGTGACGCGCTGTTCATTCTCGATTGGGCCTACGGCCGCATCGTGGCCGTGCACATGGCTCCGCGCGGCGCCAGCTACGCCTGTCGCGCGGAAACGTTCATCAAGGGCCGGCCGCTGAACGTGACGGATTTGGATTTCGGGCCGGACGGCGCCATGTATCTGGTCACTGGCGGCCGCAAGACGAAATCGGGCTTGTACCGCATCCGCTATGTCGACCCGCCGGTTGAGCAGCCGCAGCCTACCGCGCAGCAACTGGCGCGAAACGAAAGTGCGGCCGCCGCGCGCGGGTTGCGACGGGAACTGGAATCGTACTGCGGCCGGCCAGATCCGCAGGCGATCAGCGCCGCGTGGTATTACTTGGACAGCCCGGACCCCTGGATTCAACACGCGGCAAGGCTGGCAGTCGAACACCAGCCGCTGGCCGATTGGCAAGAGCGGGCGTTATTGGAATCGCGGCCCACGGCGGCGCTTACCGCGCTGCTGGCGCTGGCTCGCGCACAAGATCGCAAACTCGCGCCGCGAATCGTCGAGCGGCTGAATCAACTGTCGCTTGCCGAGTTGAACACTCAGCAGAAGTTGACAGCGATTTACACGTATTCATTATGTCTGTCGCAACTGGACAAGTCAGATCAAGAGTTGGCGACGTCAATTTTCCAGCGGCTCGATCCGCTCTACCCGGAAGGCTCGGACGCCGTCAATCAGCGGCTGAGCGAACTGTTGGTCACTCTCGACGCGCCGGGCGTCGTCGACAAGACACTCGCGCTGCTGGCCGCGACGACGGATCCTAAACAGCAACTTCACTACTTGCATGTGTTGCGCAGCGCGCGAAGCGGCTGGACAGGCGAATCTCGCCAAGCGTATTTCACCGCATTGCGGCAGGCCAAGAACTTCGAGAGTGGACAAGGTATGCCGATGTTTCTGGACCGCATCAAGAGTGACGCGGTGGCTGGCTTGACCGAAACGGAACGCGCCGAACTGGCATCGCTTCTGGATGACAAGGCCGCACCGTCCGCCGACGCGCAGCCGACGATCATCGATCGGCCGCTGGTGAAAGAGTGGAGGAGCGAAGATCTGACCGATACGCTGGCCGAGATCGCAGCGGGCCGCGATCTGCAGCGCGGCAAGACGCTGTACGCCGCGGCGTTATGCAGCCGCTGTCATCGCTTGGGCCATGAAGGGACGCCGATCGGCCCGGACCTGACCGTGGTTTCCGGCCGCTTCAGCCGCCCCGACCTGCTGGACTCGATCCTCGCGCCTTCCAAGGTCGTCGCCGAAGATTACCGCAGTGCGCAGATCGTCACCAGCGACGGCAATGTTTTGGTGGGCCGCGTGTTGCCCGGCGGCGACTATCGCTCGCCCACGCTGCGCATCGCCACCAACCCGCTGGCACCCGAAGAAGTCACCGAGATCGCCAAGAGCAAGATTGAGTCGCACACGCCGTCGCCCGTTTCGTTCATGCCGCAAGGATTGCTGAACACCTTGACCAAAGAAGAGATTCTCGATCTGCTGGCTTACATTGAAGCGGGAGGCCATGCGAGACCGTGAGAATGTCGTACAGATCAGTATTGAGGTGAGCATGTCCATCCGATGTGTCGCGTTGCTCTCCGGCGGTTTGGACAGCATGCTGGCGGTGCGCATCATGCAGGAGCAGCGAGTTGAAGTCGAGGCGCTGAATTTTAAGACGCTCTTCACCTGCTGCCAGGACCAGTCGGCTCAGGCGGCGCGCGATTTGGGTGTGCCGCTGACCGTGGTGGGACAGGATGACGACTATCTCGACCTAGTTCGCGCACCGCGGTTCGGTTACGGCAAAGGGGCCAACCCGTGCGTCGATTGCCGCATCTACATGTTCGAGAAGGCTCGGCGATTCATGCACGAGGTCGAGGCACAGTTCGTGGTCAGCGGCGAGATCATCGGGCAGCGGCCGATGAGCCAGAAGCGCAAGGACTTGGCCGTGATTTCGCATCACAGCGGGCTGGACGAACTATTGCTGCGTCCGTTGTCGGCGAAGCTGCTTCCGCCGACGTTGCCAGAACGACAAGGTTTGGTCGATCGCGAACAGCTATACGCTTTCAACGGCCGGGCACGCAGCGGGCTAATTGAATTGGCCAAGCGACTTGGGCTGAAGGACATCCCCACGCCGTCGGTTGGATGCGCGCTGACCGAACGCGGCTTTGCCCGCAAGGTTCACGACTTGATTCAGTTGCAACCGACGAACGGCCGCTGGGATTTTGAGGTGTTGAAGTTCGGCCGGCACTTCCGCTTCGACGCCACGACGAAAATCATCGTGGGCCGTAACGAGGCGGAGAACGAGCACCTGAGCTATTTGCACAAGCTGCACGATGCGTCGAGCACCGCATCACTGACGCCAGATAATTTTATGGGTCCGACGTCGCTGGTGATTGGCCCGTCGACGGACGAAGCGATATCGTTTGCCGGCGGATTGGTGCTGCGGTACTCGAAGCACGTCAACTCTGATAACGCGGTGATTCTGGTCGCACAGCGCGACGAAACTCGTCGCATCCGCGCGACCGCAGATCCTTCATCGCGAGATATTCAGACGTTGAGTGGCGTCGTGTAGACGGTCTGGAGCGTGACTGCCTTTGTAGCCGAACTCGTGAGCGTTCGGGGTTGCGTGATTTTGATAGATCGACCGAAGTCTCGCGACTTCGGCTACGCGTGAGAATTCGAAGCGACGCGGTGAGCGCCCAGCTATGTCTCAATTCACTTTCCTTGCCGACAGCATCGCCGATACCGAACGATTGGGCGCCGCGCTGGCCGACGTGTTACCGGACGGCACGACCGTGGCGCTGTGCGGTACGTTGGGAGCGGGCAAGACGCGGTTGGTGCAGGCGATCGCGGCGGCGTGCGGTGTGCCGCGCGACGAAGTGGTCAGTCCCACTTTCGTCTTGTGCCAGCAGTATCAAGGCCGCCGCACGCTGTATCATCTCGATGCGTATCGCCTGCGCGACGATGACGAGTTTCTAGAGCTTGGTCCCGAAGAATTCTTCGCCGCTCAGGCCGTCACGCTGATCGAATGGGCCGACCGGGTCCGCGATTGCTTGCCGCCCGAGCACATCGAGATAAATATGGAGGTTACCGGCGAGACGGCTCGCCGCTTTCAAATCACGGCCGTCGGCCAGATGCATCGGCAAACGATCGAAGCCTTGCACCGCCGGTTAGCGTGATTTTATCGATCGAATCTGCTAGAATGCGGCGAATCGATCGTGCCGCGAAGTCGGCGAGGACCGCAACCATTCGACAGTCCCAGCATGACCATCACATTCCTGTGTCCCAACGGACACCAGCTTTCAACGAAAGACGAACGCGCGGGCAAGCCGGGCAAGTGCCCGAAGTGCGGCACCGAGTTCGTCGTCCCGGAAATCACGGACGAAGAGGACTATACCGAAGACCTTCCGCACGAAGAAGCAGCCGGGGAATCCGGCGCGCCGAAAACCGGTAGCACGGCGACTATCGGTGAACCAAAAAGCGGCGGCGACGGCGCCGCGAAGACGGCCGATGCGGGGATGATCGTGTTTCTCTGTCCGAATGGCCACAGGCTGAACGGCCCGGCGCGGCTGCAAGGGCGGCCTGGACAATGTCCGCACTGCGGCGCGAAATTCCGCATCCCCAGCTACGAGGAGATGGAGCAGGAAGAGTCAGTGGAAGAAGAACCGGAGGACGAGATTCCGGTCGGCACGATCGTGCAAGACGAAGCGGGCACCGATCAGGCAGCGCTGCAGGGTGTCGAAGAGATTTCGGACGACGAGTTGGAAGTTGTTGAGGAGCTAGAGCCGGAAGTTTTCCAAGGCAAGGTCGAATCGACGTCGCCCCCAACTCCCGGCAGCGCGTCGCTGGCCGACATCGTCGCGCGGCTCTGGTCACACAAAGGCGAGAACGACATCGTCGAGTTTCACATGGAGCAAGGCGAAGTGCTGAAGCCGGACCTATTCGCCGGGGCGCTTTCACAGAAAACGCACGGCGTGTTCGCCGTGATCGAGGTGGACGACACGTTCACCGTGACATCCGTACCGTGGGAGTCGGTCAAGCGCGTGGTCTTTCGGCAACTCAAGGATTTGCCGAAGGGGCTGTTTCAGTAACGCGCAGTGCTCCGTCAAGCGTAACTGATGGATGTAGCCGAACTCGCCAGAGTTTGGTGCTCCCGCGATCCGGCCAAAGTCTGGCGACTTCGGCTACTTCCGCGCGACCTAGTCCACTTCCGCCAAGTCCTGTTCGGTGATCATCGTGAAACCTTTCTCGGCCAGCGTGTCGAGCGCCGTGTCGAGGCTATCGACCATCAGCGCCACGGCGGGCCGCCCATGCGGCCGGATGATCAGCGGGTAGGCTTGCACGATGTTGATCTCGGCCTGTAACAGAGCGGTACAGACTTGCAGCAGTGGTTGCGGCCCGGCCGGCAATTCGACGCCGATCAGATCGCTTTCGATCATCGCCAGCCCGGCTCGTTCCAGAATCTCGCGACCCTGTTCGGGATGGCTGAGCAACAACCGCACAAAGGCACATTCGGTCGCCTCATTGATTGAGATGGCCACGATGCGGACCTTGCTGCCTTCAAAGCGGCGGACCACTTCCAGCAACTGGCCCACCCGGTTCTCCAGAAACACGGTGAACTGCCGGATGCTGGGGTAGTCGCGCCCTCGCATCGTCGAAAAATTGGTTGTGGTGCCTTCGCCAACACTCATGGCTACGCCGCTTTCGTCGTGCCCCGTTCAGAAGTGGATTAATTCCGTCGCCGCATGATTCAATTAACTATAAAGCATTAGCCAGTTTAGGTCAACGGAGAGAAGCCCCCCACGAAAGTCGGCGGGAGACGTCACCCCAGTGCCTAACAACGCGCCGGAACCGCTCGTCGCGCCGAAGCCCCCGACGAAAGTCGGCGGGAGCGGTCACTCCCGCACCTAGCCAAACGCGTGATGATTCCCGCCGGGTCACGTCTGGGGCGTCCTGCTCGATTGCGGCGCCCTGTCGAAACCTGACCAGAATTACAAGACCGATGTCTACTCTAACCGCACTTTCGCCCCGAAGTCTCGTTTCTGTTGTTGCACGAAGTAGGTGGCGCAGGCGGCGTCGATCAGGTCGGGGTTGAAAGTGACCGGCTCCATGTCGTACTTAGCGATCGAGATCATTTGGTCCAGGATGTCGCGCGGCTGGCACATGCGAAAGGGGCGCTGGGTGGGGCGGTAGTATTTCTCGACCAGATAGTCGATCCCTTTGTCGTCGTACTCGACCTTGCGCGACTTGCAGACCAGCCGCCAGATTTGGCGCCATTGAGCTTCGTCGGGATCGCGGACTTCGATCTTGAACTTAATCCGCCGCAGGAACGCTTCGTCGGCCAGTTGGTTCGGGTCCAGGTTGGTGCTGAAGACCAGCAACTGGTCGAAGGGGACTTGGATTTTGGTGCCGGTCACAGTGGTCAGGTAGTCGTATTTCTTTTCCAGTGGCACGATCCAGCGGTTCAGCAGGTCCATGGGCCGCACTTGCTGGCGGCCGAAGTCGTCGATCATGAACATGCCGCCGTTGGCTTTCATTTGCAGCGGCGCCTCGTAGAACTTGCCGGCCTCGTTGTATTTCAGGTCCAGCATCGTCAGCGTCAACTCGCCGCCCACCACGACCGTGGGCCGCTTGATTTTCACGTAGCGATCGTCGTGCCCTTCCCTCTTCATGATCGAATTGAGCAGCTCGCTGCCGCCTGCGATGGCCGACTTGGCTTGCGTGTGCACGATGGGGTCGAACAGTTTGACGATTTGCCCGTTGGCTTCGACCGCGTAGGGGATGTAGATGTCGTCGCCCATCAACCGCGTCATGCGTTCGGCGATCGACGTTTTGCCGTTGCCGGGGTAACCGAACAAAAAGATGGACGCCGCCGAGTTGATCGCGGGGCCGATTTCATTGAACACTTCGGGCGTGATCACCAGATCGGAGAACGCCTGCTGGATGTTGCAGCGAGTAACCGTGACGCTCTTGATCGTTTGAGCGGCGATCGACTTCAAGTATTGCTCGAACGGCACGGGGGCCGGGCCGCAGTAGGCGGTTTTCTGCAGCGCGTCTTGGACCGCCGCGGGGCCCTTGGGCGGTTTGAGTTCGTACTCTAGCCCCGAATCGCCCAACGCACCGGGCCGCTGGCCGACCATATCAATTAGCCCCTGCTTGCGCATCGGCGGTAGCAGGTCGCCCACGATCGCATACGGCAGCTTCATGGCCACCGCAATTTCCGAGCCGGTCATTCGCCCGCCGTTGTACAGCGCGCGCAAGACGGTTTCCTGCAGCAGCGTCACTGACAGACCGATGTCTGCCAGCGATTGCGGTTCCGGCGGCACGAAGCTGTTGGACTGTTTCGCCTGGCCTTCTTCCTCGGTCGGAGGCGGCGGGCCGAGTCGCCGAATCGCGTCGCGCGGCCCGTTGGCTTCAGCTTGGGCCAGTAGCGATTGATATTGCTTGGTGTGCAGCCGCAGGTGTTGCAGGGCTTCCGCATCGCCGTCCGTTTCGGCTTGCTTCAGGCATTCCAACAGAGCCGGTGCGACCACGTACTTCACGCCCTCGACGTACATGTGGTGCAGGTACTGGCCGGGCCGCACGAAACAGTCCGGCGTGTGGTCCGAGCGGCCTTGCATCTCAAAGTAAAACGCCGGATCAACGAGCACTCGCATAGGATGTCCTGTGCTTGAAGGTGTGAGTAGGTTGGGACTCCGTTCCGACCCAACGGAGCTTGTTGTGGGCAGGTCTCCCGACCTGCCTACGTCTAGGACCTTGTTGTGGGTTGTTGTGGGGCGGTCTGCCGAGCAGGCC
>JBGTKH010000469.1:0-5391 GCA_041744735.1 Pirellulaceae bacterium
TCAGGCCGCGCGGCCAGCGCTGCGGCCGTCGCCGCCGACGCATCGCGCCGCTGGGCCAGTTCCTGTCCCACATCCCCCGTCACCCGCTGCACCGTGTTGTCCGAAACGGCGTGACCGAATTTCTGCAACACGATCTCGGCGCGATGAAACGAACGCGTCTCGGCGGCCAACGTTGCGACGCGATCGACCAGCCCCGGCGACAGCTCCCGCGCGTCCAGCCCCAACGTTTCACGCAGCGGGAAAAAAAGACCGGCGACAACCCGTGCAATAAGCTTGCAAGTCGGTGACTTCGGCCGCCCCGTCGACCGATTGCAGCGGCCGCTTCTGCGGCGCCACATCGCACCGCATGCCGCAGGTCGGGCACTTGGCCGTGGTCGACTGAGCCGCCGCCAACTCGGTCATCTGCCGCTGCTGAATCGTGCGGCTGAGCTGCCTTCCCAATTCGTGAGCCCGCCCCTCGATCACCGAATAGTGGGGCACGCCCCGGATCGAACCGTCCACGCGACTCAACTCGACCTCGATCTCGGCCGCCTCCCGCAGCGCCCGCTCCAGCCGCTCCTGGAGCCGCGCCATCCGCTGGGAATCTCTCCGGTCCGCGAAACTCTTTTCCGCCAATCCCACCGCTACGTCATCCATGACCGCTCTCCAAAAAATGAGAATCCATTCTCCAACCATCCACCGCCAACGTAGCTTACCAAACAACTCGCCAATTCTCCTATTGACCTTTTTGCCTCGCCGACAAACAGCGCAAAAGCTGAAATGCACCCTAGGACACCACCCTATCCGCGCTGACGTTGATCCACCGGCGTTATTTAGGTAAACTCTCCCACCCATTTCCTATCCCTGCACGACGCGACACGCTCATGACCACTATCCATCCCAGAATTGGCTTTCAGTCGGCCGGGCCGACGAGGCCGCCGCGCGAACACTTCATTCCGCTTCGCAAGACGGATCTCGTGCGGCTGCTGGCTGCGGATCAATCGTTGGCCGGCGCCGATCGCCAGCAGTTTCTGGCGCTGTGCCGGATGCTCGAAGCCACGTTTCATTTTGAGTATCACCAGCGACTCGAGGCGCTAAAGGACAGTTACGCGCCGTTCGATCCGGACGCTGACACACGTTTCGTCGCGGATTCTGCTCCGAAGCCTGATCACGCCGCGGTGCACGTGCTGTTCGAGCAATTGGCCGAGTTGTTGCAGCGGGCAAACTTTCGGCGGCTGGATCGGACGGAGATCGAAGAAGCACTTGCCGACAACAGCGATTGGGCCATTCGGCTGGATGTTGATTTCGACGTGTTCGAGCGGCTGGAGATATTCTCTCGCGGCGAGACGATCATGCAGCGCCAGCGGCGGCGGCGGCGCAATTTCTTCCGCCGCGAACAAGTGGAGCTGCCGATTTACCAGCGGCTGGTCGTCGCCTTTCGGCTGCGCCAGCATCGCCGGCTGGGAAAGTCGTGCGACACGCATCCCGTGTATCTGAAAATCTTCAAAGACATCCCGAAGATGGATTTGGAAATGCTGCTGCCCGGCACGCGCGTGCGGATGACGTTGCTCGATCAGTGCCGGATCATGCTGCCGACGATCTCGGGGCTGGTGCTCACGATCGTCAAGATCGTCAAGGGCGCGCTCGCGTTGACGCTGGTCAGCCTGTATGGCCTGCTCGGTTTTCTCGGTTTGGTCGGCGGCACGCTCGGCTACGGAATCAAATCGTTCTTCGGCTACCTGCGCACCAAAGACAAATACCAACTCAATCTGACCAAGAATTTATACTTCCAAAATCTCGATAACAACGCCGGCGTGCTGTTTCGTCTGCTGGATGAAGTGGAAGAACAGGAATTTCGTGAAGCCATTCTGGCCTACTATCTGCTCTGGCGTCACGCGCCGCCGACGGGTTGGACCGAGCAGGAGCTGGATGACCGCGCCGAGACTTATTTGCGCACCGCGGTCGGCTTGGACGTCGACTTCGAAGTCGACGATGCTCTGCAAAAGCTGCAACGCTTGGGCCTAACTCGCTCATTTCCCGGCGGCCGCTTCGCGGCGATTCCCATCGACCAATCGCTAGTTAATCTCGACCGTGCGTGGGATTCTTATTTTCAGTACGCGGCGTCAAGTCACGCGTTCGGCAATCAATTGCAAGCTGGCCGGCAGTTTGTCGCTGATGATGATGGCGTCTCTCAGCAGTTCATGCACGCGCGCGACGCCGCCTAGCCGGGCGAAGATGCGGACCAGTGGAGCGCCGCGGCGGACTTGGTCGCCGATGCGCGCCTGCATCTCTAAACCGACGGAATGATCGATCTTGTCCGTCATCACGCGGCGGCCCCCGCCGAGTTCGATGACAGCCAGCCCCAACTTCTCTGTGTCGATCGAAGCCACGAATCCTGAACGCGGCGCCGTGCAATCCGAGGCCGGAACAATCGGCCGCGGTGCATCGAGATTGCCGCCCTGCGCGGCGACCATTTCGCGGAATTTTTCCAACGCGCGGCCGGATGCTATGTGATCGGTCAACAATTGCTCGGCGTTTTCGGCGGTTGTCGTGTGCCCTGTGAGCAGCAGTAGCTCGCGGCCGAGTGCGAGTGTTAACTGAGTCAGATCCTCGGGACCATTGCCGCTCAGCGTCGCGACCGATTCGTCGACTTCCACCGCGTTGCCCGCCATGCGGCCCAGCGGCTGGTTCATGTCGGTCAAAAGCGCCGCCGTCTTTACGCCCATCCGTTTGCCCGTGTCGACCAGCGACCTTGCCAACTCGCGCGCTTGATCGATGGACTTCATGAACGCGCCCGAACCGAACTTGACGTCGAGCACCAGCGAGTCGAGATTCTCGGCCAGCTTCTTGCTCATGATGCTGGCCGTGATCAGCGGGATCGAGGCCACGGTGGCCGTCACATCGCGCAGCGCGTACAGGCGTTTGTCGGCCGGCGCGATGTCGGCCGTCGCGCCGGTGATCACGCAACCCACGCGCTCGGTGATGTCGCGAATCTCGTCGATCGACAAATCCGTGCGGAACCCGGGAATCGATTCCAGCTTATCCAGCGTCCCGCCGGTCGCGCCCAATCCGCGCCCCGAAATCATCGGCACTTGCAACCCGCAGCACACCAACAGCGGCGCGAGCACCAGCGACACCTTGTCCCCCACGCCGCCCGTCGAATGTTTGTCGACCTTCGGCGGCCCGCCCTCAGTCCAGCCGAGCGTCGTCCCGGACCTCAACATGCACTCCGTCAACGCCGCCGTTTCACCCGGCTCCATCCCCTGCAAATAAATCGCCATCGCCATCGCCGCCATCTGATAATCCGGCACCTCGCCGCGCGCAAACCCGCCAACGAAGCCAGCGATCTCCTCCGCCGTCAATGTGTGCCCGTCACGCTTGCGAGCGATAATCAGTGCGGGGTTCACGTGCGACGTAGTCCTTGTCGAAAGCGGCGAATCAGTCGGCTGGCAACTTCAAAACCTTGCGTATCTCGGTTTCGTTGTTTTTCAGCCACGGCGCCGCAGCCTCGCGGCGAACCTCGGCCCAGAATAATTCTCGCGTCTTTTGCGGAAGCTTGGCAACATGCGCGGCGGCCGCAAGCACCTGGTCAGGCTGGCGCTTCACCAACGCGGCACCGGCGAGCGCTACTTGCCACGGATCAGCCTTAGCGTCGGAGACGACTTTGGCCAAGGCTTTAACGATCTGCTGATCCGAGCTGGCGTGGCGTAGGTGCGCCAAGTGAACGTGGTGTTCTTTTTCGCTTTCCAGAAACGCACCGACGCGCGCCGACAGTACGCGCTCGGTCGCGGGGTGCGGCTCGGCAAGTTTCCAGAGCAACTCCTCGCGCAACGTCTGATAGCGGATGCCCGGCGCGTCGGGCAACGGCGGACCGCGGCCTTCGAGTCGATTCAACAGTGCCGTATAAAACGCCGTGTCCCTCGCACCGCCAAGATGCACGACCATATTCAGCACGCGCGGGTCCTTTGATTCCGCCATCAACTCGGCCGCAGCCCGTTCAATGGCTTGAGCGGCCTCGGGCGACTCCGCGGCTTGCCGATGAAACCGGTCGGCTGGAAAGCGTTGGCCGCGGTGTTCGACATGGCCGCCGCTCGCCCAACTATCCATCTCGGCCTTAAGTTGTTGATGAGCTGTTTCCACCGGTTGTGCTTTCCCGTTCGAACTTGGTGTCTGAATCACCTGAGCCAGCACAAGCGGCAGCGGTGCGGTCGGCCCCTTGTCGAAGAACGCTCGAAACGCGCGGTCGGCTGTACGTCGTTCTTGGCGCGTCTCTTGCACGATGGCGATCTCCTCCGCCGCCACGCGAAGACTTGCCGGTGTGATTCCAGGTTTGACCTTTCGCAAATCCACCGAGTAGTCATTAACCGACGGTGAGTTCTTCAAAGCCGCCGTCATCGGCAATGTCAGGATGTAGGCTTGGCACGGGACCAGTTGATCGAGGCGGACGGTGTCTTTGTTCAGAGTTTCCAACGCGCGGCCTCCCGTGGCCGCGGGCTGGTTCGGTGGATGCTGCACCCACAACGGGCTAGTCATACCGTCGAACGATACAGGCCGAATCAATGCCTGCCCAGCCGGATTCAGATTAATTCGCACCAGTCCGTTGGGATACCATTCCGGGGCGAGCGAAACGACGTGGCACATGGTAAAAAAATCATCATCGCCCTGCTCGCGAGTGGAACTTGTCGGAACTGACATCCGCTGATCGGGGCTCCACCAAGCGTGCGGCATGGCGCCCGTGCTGCTCAGATTCAACATGACCACCGGAATGTCCCGCCCATCGGTCACCGTATCAGCCCACGCTTGAAACACCTCTGGGCTGCCGGCGTCCTTAACACCCAACTGCCCAGCCTTCCATTGTTTCCAAGAATCCAGCACGTTGTACTTGAAGAAACTGTCCGCACCGGTCACATGATGCAGCGCCGAAAACGTAATCCCCGGCGACGGTCCCATGCCGGCAATCGAGTGGCCGGCCTTATTCATTGCCCCGTACATGACCGGCTGCCCCGGATAGTTCTCCGCCACGCCTTTGAGGAATTGCGGAACGGCTGCAATCACGTTCTTATCCGTCTCACGCTGTACCTCGCCCATCTTCCGCGCAGCCGTCGTGGCCACCAAATGCTCCAGCGCTTCCTTGTCTGCCGATGGTTCGGCGACGATTGCGGAAGTTGATTGAGCATGGGCTGGTGAGGGCCGTAAATTCGGATCTTGGGCATTGACCGGGACGACGAGCGACAACAATGCCAAAGCAACCAATTGCGCGAGGTATCGGCTAAATCGATTCTTAATCGCGTTCATCAAAGTAGACTCCAGCTATTACAGTGTTGAAGAAACGTCTAAAACTTGAACCCCTTAATCCCACGGTCAAAATCGTTTTGGTAAAAGTCTTGCAGTTGTTTCTGCTGTTCCATCTGG
>JBGTKH010000470.1:0-7218 GCA_041744735.1 Pirellulaceae bacterium
GACACCATGCGAAAGGCTGGCTTCAGCGGTATGTGGACCGGATACGTTTCGATGGCGGAGATTTTCATGGTGGGATTGAGCGGACGGTAATCGGCGATGGAGAGTGCCGGACATAATAACGACTCGGCCCGGCAATCACCAGCGTCGCGAGCGAATCTCGTTGCCTCGGCTCGGCTTGACGACAATTCACTCGTAGCTGCGTTCGCCAGAACGCGGATTTTTCCCCGCATCCAGCCGCACGCTGGCGAGTGCAGCTACGGCATTGAAATCGGCCGTATGGTATAAACACAGCTACACAGATTCTTACTCGTATGCAGAGCGTCAAGGGTTGGGAGACATGAAATGAAACGCTTCACGAAGTTGTTGATTGCGGTCGTTAGCGCGGGGGTGTCGTTGGTTGGATGTGTCGTGGCGACCGGTGCCGGGCATGCGGGGGAGCGTCCGAACATTGTCCTGATCTTCACGGACGATCAAGGTTACGGCGACGTGGGTTGCTTCGGCGCCGAAGGATTCACTACGCCGAATCTGGATCGCATGGCGGTTGAGGGGATGAAATTCACGGACTTCTATGTGAACTGCGCGGTCTGTTCTGGATCGCGAGCGGCGCTCATGACGGGCTGCCATTATCAGCGCGTGAGTATGCAGCCAGTATTGTTCCCCAACAGCCGCATCGGCCTGCATCCCGATGAAATCACAGTGGCCGAAGTGCTGAAGTCGCAGGGTTACGCGACGGCCTGCATCGGCAAATGGCATCTGGGGCATTTGCCGCAGTTTCTGCCGACGCAGCAAGGCTTCGACTATTACTTCGGCATCCCGTATAGCAACGACATGTCAATTGACCCGTCGGCGAAGTTGGCGGCGGACGTGATCTTGCACGACGGATTGACGCCGGAGCGGATTCGCTCCGAGTCGCCGCAGCGAAATGTCGTGCCGCTGATGCGTGGCGACGAGGTGATCGAATATCCGGTCGACCAAGCCACGCTCACTCGCCGCTATACCGAGGAGACGATTCGTTTCATCACGGAGAATAAGGACCAGCCGTTCTTCGTCTACTTGCCGCACACCATGTGCCACGTGCCGCTGTATGCATCTGAGGCATTTCGCGGAAAGAGCGAGCGCGGGTTGTTCGGCGACGTGATCGAAGAGTTGGACTGGAGCGTCGGCGAGATTCTGAAGGCGCTGAAGCAGCTCGATCTGGACGAGAACACGCTGGTGATCTTCACCACCGACAACGGTGCGGCGTCCGGTTCGTCGAAGCCGCTGCGCGGTAAGAAAGCCAGCGTTTACGACGGCGGCATTCGCGTGCCCTGCATCATGCGCTGGCCCGGCAAAATTCCCGCCGGAAAAGTGTGCGGTGAAGTGGCCGCCACGATCGATGTGTTGCCCACGTTGGCTGGATTGGCCGGCGCTAAAGTCCCCGACGACCGCGTCATCGACGGCCACGACATCTGGCCGCTGATGCAAGGTGCCTCGGACGCCAAGAGCCCGCACGAAACGTACTGTCTAGCTCACGGCAGCGGTGCCGTCCGCAGCGGCCAATGGAAATTCTATCCCTGGCCCGAAGGCCAAACCGCGACGCCGGGTAAAAAGAAGGCCGCCGAGAAACCCGCTCAAGGCCCGCCGGTTCAGTTATACGATTTGTCGCAGGACATCTCGGAAACCACGAACGTCGCCACCCAACATCCTGAAGTGGTTGAACGACTGCATGCCGCCTTTAAGCAGCACGTCGAAGACCTTCGCGAAAACCGCCGGCCGGCGGGGCAAGCGGATGAAAAGTAATGTGAGTGAGTAGAAGTGAGTCGAGTAGTGAGTTGCCCTTTGCACGAGGAAGTACAAATGACACGATTCCGCGTCTCGACACCTTGCACTTGCCGGCACCGCAGAGCCACAACGGTATTGCTATGCCTCTTGTTTATCACAGCTTTGCTTTGCCCGAATCAATTTGCGATCGCTGATACGCCAGCGGTTGTAAAGGACATTACCCACGAGGTCAGCAAGAAAAACCACGATCCCGGCGGTTGGCCGTTGCCGGTCGTTTCGCATTGGGCCAATGGCTTTGGGCGGACAAATTTTTCCAGCGAGTATCAGATTGAGTTGCTGGAGCGCGGGCATCACGTTGTGCCCACGTTGCCGTTTCCGCAGCCGGGGGCGACGCAGTACGGCGAGAGTGCAAAGCCGTGGGTTGAGAAGTTAGCGGTGTGGCGGGCGCCGATTTCGCTGCGGGCCGGGCAATGGGAATCGGTGCTCTATAGCAAAGAGGACCCGCGCGACGAGCCGGGCAAGTGGCGAAACTTGTCGCCGGCGAAGAGCCCGTTGGAGATCGATCGCGAGGGCAAGCTGACGACGTGGCTGTCGCCGTGGGGCGCGGTCGAGCCGTGGTATGAAGCGGGCGTCTACAACACCGCGTCGCCCGCCTTCGAACAGCTTCAACAGTGGTACCCTAACCCGCCGCGCGTGATTCTGCTTTCGAACAACGAGGCCCGCGTGCTCAAACCAAAACTGGACATCGAGGCGATGAGCAAGCGGTTCGTCGATGCACACGGCACCGGGCACACCAACGAGTACATTCGCCGCGAGATGGCCGAAGGATACCTTGAGCGATATCGAGCGCTGCTGAAGGGAATTCGCGACGGCTTGCAGAGCCCCGCGTGGCGCGAGCATTCGTTGCTAGTCGGCTATGGCAACTTCGGCCCGCCGCATTTCGGGCGCATGGACGATTGGGCGATTTACAGCTACACGACCGATCAGCGGATCGCACCGTGGCATTTGGTTTGGGACGGCGGCTCTCCTTCTTATTACACTCACAACTGGAATCCGTCGACCGATTACCGCGTATGGTCACCGCAAGTCGAAGCCAACAATTGGGTCTTCATGCTCGAAGAGACGTACGCAGAGAACCCCGATTTCTGGTTCGAGATGTCGGTGTGGGACGGCAACGTGGCCGATGCGTCGAAGGCTGCGTCCGGCCGCAAGATGGACGAGTATTTGAAAGCGGGCCAGAAATGGTCGCCCGAGCGATACGCGGGTTTCGTGCAATTCGGCATGTGGCTATTGCGGCCGCGCGTGGTTCGCGAGTTTCGCGGCAGCACGGTGCCGCGAGCCGAGTTTCATCAAGATTTCGAAGCGCTCGTGGCCGCGGTCGATCGCGTCTGGGACGATCCTGCGCTCACCGAGTTCTGGCGGCACGGCCAACTCGTTCCCAATCGCTCGCGGCAACATCCATATCAAGTGAAAATCCCTGAGAAATGGCAGGGCGTCGATCGCTGGTTCCTGCTCAACACCAACCTCGATCCGCCGGGCAAGTGGGAACTGACGACGGAAGTGCCGGTATTTGCATTGGCGCGCGTGATGGGCGAACCGGGCCAACGCGATTGGCTGCTGTACGCTCACTCGCCGCTGCGGCCGCGCGACAAGGTGGAAATCGAACTTCCCGAATACGGCAACGTGACGGTGAATGTGAACGTCGGGGGCAGCTTCTATCTCGTGCACGAGAAGAATCAGTCGGTCCGCGCAGTTCGGAATTAGCAAGCACGTTAATCTGAATTCGCCGTAGCGGAATTCGCAAGAATTCCGAAGTCTTGCGACTTCGGCTACGGTCGTGAAACGCCTCAAGCTAGAATTCCAGAAACTCTTTCGAGTAGTGCGACATGTCGAGCTTCTCTTGATCCGGCACGGGACGAATGCCCCATTGCTGCATGGCCAGCGCGCCGATCAGCACTTCGATCGCACGCCCCTCTTCGTCGGTTCCAATCTTGTCGATGACCATGGCGTGCGTCGAAATCTTACAGCCTTCCACGATGGCTTCGAGAATCGCCGTTTGTTTCGCCTCCTTAACCGACCCTCCCAAGGCCGTTCGGAAAGGTTCTTCGAGCGTCGACGTTACTAGTTGCGAGGCAACATCCGGCACAACATAAGTATTGCGCGCCCCGGTATCGAAAAGACTCCAGCACTTGTGTCCTTTGATGTCGATGTACTGGCGAATTCGTCCCATTGAAGCTCACCCACACCAGCGAATGCGATCGCAGGCCAAACGGATCGTTCACCTAGTGATTATATCGTCGGCGACGAGCGATCGTCCATGTGGGTGTTGATACCGTTTGTAGGTTGGACGCCCTCGTCCGACCAGGAATCCGCGTGAAACATCGGACGGACGAGGGCGTCCATCCTGCGAATCCAGCACACGGTATCACTACCTCCATGTGCTCGCTTGACGGCAACGCGACGATGGGCCAAATTGTAGGCCATGCAACTCGTGCGGCGCAGCTTCCTGATTGGGTTCGTCGTCATCGCGTTAGCACCGGCTGCTGCGCTCGTCGCTCAAGATCCAGCACCCGCAGACGCCAAAATCGGCGTGGCCGCAACGGACTCGGCCGAAACCGGCGCTGCCTCTGCATCCCAGGCCACGCCCGACTCGCTGTGGTATCTGCACATCGGCGTCCTGGGCAATGAATTATGGCGAATTGCCGTACTCTGCTTGGCGATCTTGGCGTCTTTGATCGCCGGCCGGCTGTTGCGTTATCTGCTCAGCGCCGGGGGCGATTCGCTGGAGAAAAGGACGCGCGAGTTATCGGCGGTCAGCATGCGGGCGCTGTCCCGCGCGGCGGTCCCGGCCGCGGCAGCGGTCGGGATCAAGCTGGGGCTCGCCTTCTGGGTACTGAATGCCGTCGTCGCCAACATCGCGGAAACGGTCACCAGCATCCTGATCACGATGGCTATCGCCTACATCGCGTATTGCCTGGTGGACGTGGCCGACTTTTGGCTGCGGCGGATGGCGGGCCGCACCGAGAGCAAGCTGGACGACATGCTGGTGCCGATGGTCCGCAGCAGCCTGCGTGTGACGATCATCGTCTTGTTGCTGGTCCAAATCGCCACGATCCTGAGCGATAAACCGATCACCGCGGTCATTGCCGGGCTGGGCGTGGGCGGTTTGGCGATCGGTCTGGCGGCTCAAGATTCGATCAAAAACTTCTTCGGCTCGCTGATGATCTTCTCCGACCGACCGTTCGAGTTGGGTGATCGCATCGTGGTCGACGGGCACGACGGCCCCGTGGAATCGGTTGGCTTCCGATCCACGCGGATTCGCACGCTGGACGGCAATCTGGTGACGATCCCCAACGGCGAACTGGCCAACAAAACGATCATGAACATCGGCAAGCGACCGTCGATCCGCCGCATCATGAATATCACGGTCACCTACGACACGCCGCCGGAAAAAGTGCAACGGGCGATCGACATCGTCAAGGAGATCCTGCAAGACCACGAAGGAATGCGAGCCGACAAACCGCCCCGCGTGTACTTCAACGAGTTCAACGCCGAGTCGCTGAACATCTTTGCCATCTACTGGTACCATCCGCCGGATTGGTGGAAGTATTCGGAGTTCAGCCAGCGCGTGAACTTTGAAATCCTGACCCGCTTCAACAACGAAGGCATCGAGTTCGCTTTCCCCACGCAAACGCTGTACTTAGCCGGCGACCCCAATCGGCCGCTGGACCTTCGCCGCGACGGCGACCCGCCGTCATCCAACTCGTGACACGAACGAGCACGCCGCTCGTTCAGTCGCTCGGCCGCAAGCCGACTGGTTTCTTAGGCAAGTCCGGCTTTTCAATTTACCCGTAGCCGAAGTCGCCAGACTTTGGAGGATCGGCCAAACTCTGGCGAGTTCGGCTACGCTGATTGGTACGTCCTTATCCGGGACTTGCCTTATGCCTGCCGACAAACCCATTCGAGGGCACTAATACTTGCCTTGTGGCGGCGGTTCGAAGCTGGCTTTGGACAGGGCGGTTAGGTAATCTTGCGGATGGTTCAAGTTGGCCAATGTTTGCAGCTCTGGATCGACGTCTCGTAGGTCTTCGACTGGGACGCGGCGGGTGTTGGTTTCGTTGAATAGGAATACCGGCCGTAGTCGGTTGGCAGTGAGGAGCTTTTCGATGTGGGGGACAACGCGGGTGCGGTAGACGGCGGCTAGAGGGTGATGGAAGTTGTCTTCGATGGGAACGGCGATGTCGTGGTCGCCGAGTAATTGGATCATGCGGCGGACGAAGTTAGGGACCAGCAGCGGCACGTCGCAGCTTGTGGCATAGGCGGCGTCAACGTGTCCTGGTAGTGCGGAGAGGCCGGCGTGGAGACCTTCGAGCGGCCCGCGGCCTTCACGCTCGTCGCGCGCGATCAGTACATCGCTGGGCAGCGGCGGCAAGTCTTGCTGCGGCGCGGCGACGACGATGATTGGGTGCACGACTTCACTCAACAGCCGCACAACCCGCTGTAGCATCAGCTCAGGGCCGAATGGCAGCGACAGTTTGGGCGCACCCATGCGGCTGCTCTTGCCGCCACACAGTACAATTCCGCCGTATTTCATGACTGCGACTGCGATACTTCGCGGCTCGAAGAGATGTTCTGTTGAAAGACCGATGCTTTGGTTATACTCGTACGTTTCTGTTAGTCCCAGATGACGGCCGCCAGTTTTGACGGCGCCGCGGCCTCGCCTGTGGCTTTTGAAGTTGCGCGTTTCAATTGATGGTAGCCGAATTCGCCAGAATTTGGACGGTCTTGTGTTGAACTCGAAAACCAAATTCTGGCGAATTCGGCTACAAATTGATGCTAGCGCAACTTCAAAACCTGTGGCTACGGGTTAAACGATTTTGACGGACAGCAATCATGACGCTCGTTTTGCAATACAAAGTGCAATCCACCGTGCCCGTTGAGGTCGAGGGGATCGTGCCCGACGTCGTGCGGGAAAAATCGCTCGCGGAGATCGAGCGGCTGGAGGTTTTTCAGGGGAACTACAAAACGGCGCTGGCCGAGTTCTTCGACGTGTCGGGCGATCCGGCGGACGGCCGCATCGAGTGGCAAGGGGACCTGTCGGGCGTGCATTGGATCGGGGCCAAGATGACCGGCGGGCACATTCACGTGGCTGGCAATGCGGGACGACACGTGGGCAGCGAGATGCGCGGGGGCGAGATTCATATTGGCGGCGATGCGGGCGATTGGGTCGGCGGCGAGATGCACGGCGGTTTGATTCACGTACGCGGCCGAGCGGGGCATTTGGTCGGCGCGGCGTATCGCGGCAGTGCTCGCGGCATGACCGGCGGTACGATTCTGATTGGCGGCGACGCGGGCAACGAGCTTGGTCACACGATGCGCCGCGGCCTGTTGGCGGTGGGCGGCAACGCGGGCGATCTGGCCGGCTTCAACATGTTGGCCGGCAATATTTTCATTTTC
>JBGTKH010000471.1:0-10279 GCA_041744735.1 Pirellulaceae bacterium
GGAGCGGGATCGTACAGCATCAGCGTACCCTCCGTGGCCAGCGAAGTCAGGAATCGATCAATCTGTACGTCCGTCCGATTCATTATTCGCGTCCGCCTCCAAATGGGCCATGACACAACCAAAACTTTTTCAGCAGTCTCCGGTAGACGGTGGAGGCGGCTTTCTCGGGCAGCAAGAAGTTGGCCGAACCGGCCTGCCAACGCGAGCCGTCGTGGCTCACGCCTCCGCCGGGCACGACGAAGTGCACATGCGGATGGTAGACCATCGGGTCTCGCCCCCAGGTGTGCAGCGCTCCGAAGAATCCCAAACGATCGGTGCCCATGAAGCGCGGTCCGGCCGCCAGTTCGCGAATCGTCTGGCTGCCGGCGTCGAAGAGCGCTTGGTAACAGACGCGCTGGTTGGCGCGCACGACCCTCCGCAGTGCCTCGGGCACCGTACACGTGACCATGTTGCTGGAGGATTGCGAACCAAAGCTCGATGCCGAGTTCGTCGGTACACAGACCTTACAGGTTTCCTAGCCATGACCCTGCGGCGCACGGAGTTCGAGCGTCGAGTTGTCTACAAATAAACCCGGCGGTTGTAGACGTACCATTCGAAGATGAGGACGACGAGCCCGAAGAGGAGGAGCCATTTCCAGAGTTCTTTGCGGGCGGGTTCCCAGCCGGATTTGCGCTGGACTTCTTCGTGGCCGATCTCCAGCTTGTCGCGCGGCGTGAGGTCGCTCTCGCGGCTGTCGAAGAGGTTGACGGCGAATTGCTGCGACACTTTTCCAGCGTTGCCCTCGCGGACGCCGTACAGGCCCAACTCGTCGGTACGGCTGAAGACAAATGTGTTGGGGCTGTCGCTGGAGACGTGGGTGCGCAGACCGCCGGGCGATTGCACTTCGACGCTGCGGACCGGCAGCGTAGTCCGCAGCATGATCGGCTGGCCGGGCTGAACGCTGGCGGTGGCGGCGCCCGTGCGCGTGCCGCCCAAGTACTTGACCACGTTCATCACGAACACCGGAAAGCTGCGGCGGATGTGCCAGTCGGTGTTTACGACCGTTTGACCTTGCTGGTCGCGGCCGAAGATTTCGAAGCCCAGCACCGCGTCTTCGAAGCCTTCGCGCGGACCGATGCTGAACAGCGAGCCAATGTCGGAATCGATCAGCACGGTGCTGCCCGCGGGACCTTTGACCGGAATCGACTCGACGATCTTCACGTTGCCCATTTCGATCAGTTGCATCAGCGGATGCACGCGGTCGGTGTCGATGATGATCGGCGGTCCTTGCTTGTCGCCGCCGGTCCACGCCGGGATGGGCGGCACGTTGCCGATCAACAGCGTGTTGGCCTGCGGCATCTGTTTGGGCACGCACTGGTCGTACACGACCAGATCGTAGGCCGCCGCCGCGGCCTCGTCCGCGTAGGCTTGCGTTTCCAGAATCGCCGGTTCGACGAACGAGACTTCCGCCAGCTTGGCCATTTCGTCGGTGCGCAAAGCCAGACTGAGCGCGTCATTCCGCGGCGTGACGACCAACACGCGAGCGCGGCGCGGCGCGTTCATCGCCGCGTACGCTACATTATCCAGCGGCAGATCGTCGGTGTGTTTGATTTCCAGCTTCAGAGCGCCGTCCTCGATGCTGCCAAGTTCCACGTCGGGCAGCGCGAACTGCACGCCAGCGCTGCCGCCTTGAGGCACGTTGACCGAGTCGGCGTCACGCAACTCGCCGTGCAAGTACAACGCGGCCTCGACCGTGGCGTCGGCCGACCCGTAGTTTTCAATTCGGGCGAAGGCTTGAGTCTGGTCCGGCCGTTCGGGGTTTCGCTCGGTGGTGAAAGCCACGATGCCGATGTTCTCCGGCTGCTCGACGCCGATGGACACGTAAACCGGCTCCAAATTGCCCAGCGAAAAATCGGGGACGGCGCTGAACCCGCCGTCGCTGAAGATGTACAGTGTAGCGGGCAGCGGGTCGGCAGCGGGAATATCGTTTGTGTCTTCCGCTTGGCTGGTGCGGCCCGGATTGGCCAAGCCCGCGGCGGCTCGCAGCGCCTCCGTCAGATCGCTGGTGCGATTCGTCGGTTGAATGCCGGCTAACTTGCGGCGCAACACGTTGCGACTGTCGGTAAAGCTCTGTTCGACTTGGGCCGTGTCGGAGAAGCTCAGGATCATCGCCACGTCGTGCGATTTCATTTGGTCGATCAACTCGCCGATCCGCTTCTTGGCGACTTCCAAACGCGTGGGCTTCTCGTCGGTCGCGCTCATGCTGGCCGACGTATCGACGAGAAAGATAAACCGGTCCCCCGTCAAATTCGCTCCCTCCCAACCGGGACGCAGGCAGGCCAGAATCACGAGCAAGATCAACAGGAGCTGCAGAAACAGCAGTAAACTCTGTCGCAGCCGCTGCCAGATTGTGTTCACATGCAAGTCTTCGATCGTGCGATGCCACAAGTAAGTGCTGGGCACTTCCAGCGGCTGGCGTTTCAGCTTCAAGAAATACAACAACACAATCGCCAGCGGCACCGACGCCAAGATCAACCATTGCCACCAGGCGAGTGTGTTGAGGAAGTAATCCATCGAAACAATTACGAATTACGAATTGCAAATTACGAATGACCAAGGACAAATGACCAATGACCAATGACTGTCATCTTACCAGTCCTCGCTGGCGTAAGTAGTTTGCGACCAATTGTGGCACTGGCGTTTCGGTGCTGGTGGTTAGGTAATTCATGCCGCGGCGGGTGCAGAAGTCGCGGGCGCCGTCGATGAAGGCGGCCAGGGTGCGTTTGTAACGTTCCAGCAGCGGGCGGCTGACGGTGATCTCGGCCACGTCCTTGTCTTCGCTGTCCACGAGCCGCAGATCGCCTTTCACGTTCGGATCGAGTTCTTCGGGCGACAGCACGTGAATCACGTAGACGTCCATCTGCTGAGCGACCAAGTACCGCAATGCCGATTCGTAGCCGTGCTTGTCCATCAGATCGGTGATCAGTACCAAGATGCCTTTGCCCGAATTGCGCAGGCAGAAGTTCTTCACGCCCTCGGCCAGCGTCACGTTCTCGCCCGGTTCGACGTGATCCAGATACTCGATCATCCGCCACAGACTGTGCCGCCCGCGCAAGATAGGGCCCGGCTGGCGAGTGGACGCACCGAGCGTTTCAATGCGCACGCGGTCGGCGCGGCACAGGCCGACGAATCCCAGCGACGCGGCCAGTTGCTTGGCGAAGAACAGTTTCGTGGGGTCGCCGAAATCCATCGACGTGCTGGCGTCGATCAGCGCGTAGAAGTGCAGGTCCTCTTCTTCCAAAAACAATTTGAGGAACAGCTTCTCCAGCCGCGCGTACAGGTTCCAGTCGATGAAGCGCAGGTCGTCGCCGGGGACGTAATTGCGGAAGTCGGCGAACTCGACGCTCTGCCCTTTGCGCTTACTGCGCCGCTCGCCCTTCATCCGCCCGCGAAAGATCTTGCGGCTGACCAACTCCAGCCGTTCAAGCTGTGCGAGCATTTGCGGGCTAAGAAGTTGACCGTCGGTTGTGCTGGCCCGGTTCACCATCGCATGGTCGTCCTAATTGATTTACTACTGTTCCATCGACGATATAATGTAGCACTGTAGCGATGCCGTGTAACAGCGAGGGAGACATGGCCAAAAAAGAAACTGCGGGCAACGGCCGTTTGGAAGAGGCGATGGCGTTGCTGATCTGTTGCAGAGTTTGCCGGAAGCCATTCGTCAGAAGATCGGCTTTCAGACACCCGCAAGCCAATAGCGGGCATGTCACGAAATTGCGTCACGCGGCGCGAAAAAAAAGAGCCCGCTTGGCTGTGCGGGAGCCAAGCGGGCTCTTCAACCGTGAAAACCGGCAGGTGCCCGATGCGGGCTGTTGTTCGCCATACCCCGGCGACTAGTTCCTAAGATTCACGGTGCATCCATGTCTTGTACTGATTGGCCATCCTTGTTTCCAGCAGCACTTCGCTCCACGCGGCTCGATTTGGATCGCAGAGGCGAAAGCTGCTGCTGGGTCGCTGCGAGATAATTGCAGGTCGCGTGCCGATCGCCAAAGTCGGGAGCGGAAACTTTAGGAGAATTCGCTCCTTGTCCGAAAAAGGCTGAGAAAAACTACGATAGGCGAGTCCCGCTGTCGCTTGATCGCGCTGGCAACTGCTGGCTGCGGTTTGTAAATGTTGCAAACTCGGTTCACGGATTACTTTCCGCTTTCGCCAAACTCAACGTAATCGCGCGGAACACCGGCTCCAGATTGTCGAACTCGCGCTGTTCGGCTTGATACAGTATCAACAGCATCCGCTGGCCTGCGCGGAAGCAGCGGGCGCGGGCACTGACGATCAGATCCAGGCAATAGAAATCCATGTCGCGGCCGACGGCGTCGAACCCGCCGATACTCTCGGTAACTTCTTCTGCCTCCAGGCTTTCATACTCCTGCTGCATCGTGCGGACAACTTCCGCGAGCAACTCGTGCGGATCGGCCGTGGCGCCGTGAACATGCAGCGACCAAAAGCCGCCGCCGGGCGTCGCCAGCGAGACGCTGGGAGCACGCAGATCGACTTGGTCTTCGCTCACGGACCAGTTTTCCGGATACAGGAACCGGATACCGAAGCGGTCGTAAGTTGCTGGCATAACATTGCTTTCATAGCACTCGGCTGTCACCGACAGTTCATCGTAGCAACACTCGTTTGTAGCGGATAGCTTTGGGTTCGGCCCCGACGATTTCTTGATTGTGTTGACGCGCGGCGTTTGGTACTCTTGCTGCCCCAGTCTGCGCCCGCCCGAGCCGGCAATTACCGGATTGTGGCTGGCGTGGCTGGTGCAAGATGGCCGATAAATATTAGGCGCCGTGGTACGGAATGGACTCCGCGCTGGCGTGCTCTCCGCTCCTCAAACCTATTGCCGTTGTGTGGCTTGGATGCCCAACCTGAAGCAACGCCGAAATCCACAGCGGTCCATGACGCGGGGCGTCGTTGCTCACGAACGGCACCGAGTCGCGCAGCATTCGACAGCGGCGGTTGTCTGCCTGATGGTGATTCTTCTGGCCAGCGGCTGCACATCGCTGTATCGCAAGCCGGTATCCGATGACGTTGTGGCGGCGCGCCAACTTTCGCTGCGCGGCATCGATGCCATGCAGCGGGACCAGTGGGACGAGGCAGAGCAACTGTTCCAGCGAGCGATCGAAACGTGCCCGGTCGACGAGCGGGCTCATTGCCGTTACGCCGAAACTCTGTGGCGCCGCGGTTCGACCGACGAGGCGATTGCGCACATGGAGAAGGCCGTGCAGCTTTCCGGCGGCGATCCGCAGTTGCTGGTACAAATCGGTGAAATGCACTTGGTGCGAGGACAATTCGATAAAGCCGCAAAGCAAGCCAAGCAAGCGATTCATGCGAACGCACAATTGGCATCGGCGTGGGCCTTGCAGGGCAGCGTGTTGAATCAGCGCGGTCAAATCGACGAGGCCCTGGCCTGTTACCACCGGGCGTTAAGTTTCCAGCCGCATTATCCGCAAGTACAAATCTCCGTCGCCGAAATCTATCGTCATCAAGGCCGGCCGCAACGCGCGATGGCCACGCTCGACGCACTGGCTGATCAGTTCCCGCCGGGCAAGCAGCCACAACAGGTGCTGTATCTGCAGGGCTTGGCGCACAAGGCATTGGGCCGCTACGACGATGCTGTTGAGAGCTTGACATCGGCCAGCCAGCGCGGCCCTTCGAGTGCCGATCTGCTGTATCACCTGAGCGAAGCACAACTGCTGGCCGGCGACCCAGTCAATGCCCGTCTGGCCGTCCTGCAAGCCTTGGACCGCGATCCGCAACACCAAGCCAGCCAACAGCTCAAAGCCCATATCGAAAGCCGCCAGCAGCGCATGGCCGCCGCGACGCAACGCTAAGCGGGCGTTCCTCAGCACACGATTTGAGTTCGTACTGAGCCAGCTCAAATCGTCAACTCCGCGCGAGTCTCTTCTCGTGACCTCATTCGATGCTTACTCGACAAGCCGTTTCGCTTGGACTCCGCGCGCCGATCGGGTACAACAAGTGCCAATGACCAGTGGCAAGTGACAAGTGACAAATGACAAATGACAAATGACAAATGACGAGTGACAAATGACAAGTGACGAAAGGAAGACAGACGATGAGAGTTAGCTTGACGGTGTTCGTGATTGCCGCCTTGTTGTCAGCAATTGTCACGTCCGCGGCGTTAGGCGACGACTGGACGCAGTTTCGGGGGCCGAATGGGTCGGGGCGAGCGGCGGTGGGGGACAAGCTGCCGGCGGAGATCGGGCCGGAGACGAATGTGGTTTGGAAAACGCCGCTGCCGCCCGGTCATTCTTCGCCCGTCGTGTTTGGCGAGCACATCTATCTGACGGCGGTGCGCGACGAGAAGCTGGTGACTATCGGCCTCGATCGGCGCTCCGGCAAAATCTTGTGGGAAGCTCACGCCCCGCACGAGAAATTGGAAACGATTCACACCATCGGCAGTCACGCTCAGCCCAGTCCGGCCACCGACGGTGAGCGCGTCGTCAGCTTCTTTGGCTCCAGCGGTTTGTACTGCTACGACACGGATGGCAAGCTTCTATGGAAGCAAGCGATGGGGCCGTTCAACAACGACTTCGGCGCCGGCACGTCGCCGATCATCGTCGACGATCGCGTGATTCTTTGCCAGGATCACGACACCGATTCGTTTCTGATGGCCATCGACAAACGCACGGGCAAGACCATCTGGACCACCGACCGTAGCGAGTTCCCGCGCAACTATTGCACGCCCGTGATTTGGGAGGTTGGCGGCCGCAAGCAAATCGTTGTCGCGGCCACGCTGCGTGTTGTGGGGTACGACTTGGAAACGGGTCACGAACAGTGGACGGTGCGCGGCATCTCGCGAGCCGTGTGCAGTAGCCCGGTAATCGGCGACGACAACGTGTTGTACCTGGCCGGCTGGGCCGCGGGCGGCGATCCGGGCGAGCCCATCCAAGTCGAGCCGTTCGACGAAGTCATCACCGCGCGTGACGTGAATCAAAACGGCACGCTGGAGTTGATCGAACTGGCTGACGGCGCGATCAAGCAGCGCTTCTCGCAAGTGGACCGCGACAAGAGCGGCTCGATCACCAAAGCCGAGTACGAATACTTTCGCAATCTATTCGACGTGGCTCGCAACGTCGTGCTGGCCATCAAGCCGGGCGGCCGCGGCGAAGCGACCGATTCGCACGTGCTGTGGGAGTACACGCGGTTCGTGCCCTTCTGTGCGTCGCCCGTGTACTACAACGGCCGGCTGTTCACAATCAAAGACGGCGGCATCGTCTCGTGCCTGGACGCGAAGACCGGCCAGCCGCTTAAGCAAGGCCGCATCCCCGCCACGCAAAGCTATTACGCCTCGCCCGTCGCCGGCGACGGCAAGATCTACCTGCTGAACCAACCCGGCCAACTGACCATCCTCAGCGCCGCCGACCCCTGGCAAGTCCTACACACCGCCGACTTCGCCGAAGAAACCTACGCCACGCCGGCCATCGCCGATGGTCAAATCTTCCTGCGCACGACGGGGCACTTGTATTGTTTTGAGGCTCCCGGGATTGAGTGAACTCGGCGCTCTACTAAAGTTGTTCGGTCTCGCTGACACCGTGATTCAAGGAATTGGTCAAAGGCAGTCCGCAGGTACAAGAGACCGACGGATGAGTTAACGGAATTGTCTGCACGCTACGAATTTGACCTATTGTGAAAAGTAAAGGTCTGAAGAGACGCAAATAGTTGCGATGGTCCCGTTCGACAACTAGACTCGAAAGTGAGGAACTGAATCTCGAGATTCGCTGGCGAATTGTAGCGGACCCATGTCGACGATAGCTTCGCACCTTGACAAGCCTCTAGGCTTCACATGCCAGACTTGGTTGGCAACTGATATCGCGGACCGCTATTTCGGCAGTGCATACCGTGTCTGGTTTGCAACCTCGCTAAATCCGCCGCGGAACGGAAGCTCTTCGAATCCACTGATCATCTACGAGGAATTGGAGCGGATTATCGACGTAAATGACCACAATCACAGTCGGATTGAACAACTTCGACGGCGGCTGACGAGTTGGATCCAGGCTTCAACGCACCTTTCCAATACAACTATGACGGCTTTAGTTTATGAGATTTCAATTGCGCCGATGCGCGCTTTTCGGCCGACTATTTGGCGAATCGACCTTGCGAAGATCGACATTTCTCGACTGGTCCAACTTGGTCAGTTTCCCGACGAATACCAGATACGCGAGCTTCGCCGTCACGAATTCGAGGTCATCACACAATGATTGCAGACAAGGCACAGTTGTTAGGGCTGATAGGACTGCGGGCGCTAGCGGAACGGGACCCGGTGGAGTATCGGCGAGTTGCCGATCTCTCCAAACCCGAATTAGACCGTCGCATCAAGACGCTTTTAGAAAAGCTGTCTGATCCCGAATGCGATGCCCTATACCATCAGATGGTAGATGTGACCGAATCGTCAGAGAGTCTGCCGGAGGCTGACATGCTCCTCAGGCAAATCTATTTGACGAGCCTTCAGAAGTCCCAGTACCAGTCGTTGCTTGCCGCAAAGGAACAATCGCCGACGGAGCGTTCACTGCCTTCGGACATCATTGAAACGAACATCCACGCGGCAGGACTGCAATGGGACTCGACGAGGCGAAGGGAAATGAAGCCGAACCTGCTCGCGCTTGATAGTATCATCGCGGAGGAAAAATCATCAGACGTACTATTCGATTGTCTTGGGGAGATTGCTCATTCACTCGCTCGAAAGAAAACTCTTGCTGGAAGCGAGGAGCCAAAGAAGTCCGTCGTGTGGCAAAGTTGCGTCCAAATTCTACGGATAGGTGGTAGGCAGTTTCGGACGGGCATCTCCGCGAACGACCTTTGGAACGCGATACGCGAGGGCGATGCTGCAGCTTGGCTAATGGAAAACACGTACGAAATACAACGGCCAACCGCCCAGACGGCACGCGCGAAAAACGGTTCCGTGTCATGACGACCTATGCGGCATCTCTACTTTCACTCAACGCGTGTGCGTAACCAGTTTCAATTCTCTCAAGCCACCGGCGCTTTATCGAATCGGTCGACGCCGCTTCGCAAAACGCTTGGAACTGGGCTCGGTCCATTCGCCTAAATAGCCTTTCAGCCTTTGCTTGACCGTGAATTGCTACGAGATCTTTCTCCAAGCCATCCGCAAATTGCGCGTACTTCTCAAAATCCACGTGAAACATAGCCATCACTGGGCACCTCCATGCGGGTAGAGAATTTCAGGGCAATTCCCCGGTCATTATTTCACTCATTCTATCGCATTTCCAGTGGTTGTAAATGGACATTCAGATCAATTCCCCGTATCCTAGATTCGTCGACCACGGATTGCTAGCAGCGCAGAAAAGGGAGTTACCTTGCGGAAAAACTTGTCGCCACAGGTGAATTCCCAATGGCACTTCCAGAGCGATCGAAGTTGGCAGATGCTGTCCAAAGCGACGGTTCTTGGACCGCTTCCCTCGACAATAGCAACCGTGTCGAGATACCGGTTGCCGTTGTCAATCAAATCGAGTGGCTGCGTCAGGCGAAGGCCACAGCGAGCGCGATTCGTGTCGCGGTCGTACCCCTCGACGAATTCTCGGCCGTTGAGGTTTTCCCACTCTCGTCGGATGGTCTTGCCGCGACAATTGAAGAGCTTGAGGAATTTGCACAATTGACCGAAGCGGAAAGAGACCAGTTTCACCGCCTTCTCGCGAGCAGGTGGGAGGTGAATATCGAAGTTCGCAAATCCAAACCGTACCGGGTGACATTGCCGAGAGAGGCGCGCAACCTCGACCTACTGCCGAACTACCCTGGTAAAGTCGTCCTCTACCCTCGCGAACAACGTCTCGAAATCTGGAAGCCTAGTGAATGGCTTCAAAACCGACTCAAGTGCATAGCATTACTCAGTGACAAAATCGATGAGTTTCTAACTAAAAGAGTCTAGGAAAGCCAACGATACGAATTGAAACCTCATGCGTACTTTGAATTCTCGTGGCCTTCGAGGAACCGTGGCTGTCAGCTGAGAAACTCGCAATTCCTCGCGTTCGTTCGCTTCGCGTATCGGCGAGGGGTGATCAACGAAGCCGCCGTCGCAAAGCACGTGCGCTCCTTGAGCCTGCCAACAACAATGAAAAACCCTCGCACAATCCACTGGGATTGTGCGAGGGTCGCAGTTGGCCTGCGGTGGGTGGCACCGCGGCGGGTTATCGGCAGAGGGTTAGTAGTTAAACTCGACCCCCGCGTATCCGCCGTGCAGGATTAGACTGCCGTTGCTGTCGATGATCGC
>JBGTKH010000472.1:0-13197 GCA_041744735.1 Pirellulaceae bacterium
CTGCCCGACGGCAAACGCCAACCGCAGCGCCTGTCGCTGGACGCCGACACGATGACCGGCACGTTCGACGAAACCGCGCAGCCCGGCACCTACACGATCGAAGTCACCGCCACCAGCGCCGGCAAACTGCTGGGGACCGCGCAAGCCAAGTTCATGGTCTTCGATCACGACGTAGAGTTGAGCAACCCCGCCGCCGACCCCGACCAACTCGCGCGGCTGGCCGACCTCACCAAAGCAGTCGGCGGCAAACTGATCGCCCCCGAACAACTCGCCGCGCTGCTCAGCCAAATCAAACCGCCCGAAATGGAAATCGAAGTCCAAACCCGCTGGCAACTAGCCGACAACAACCGCGACGCCTGGCTCCTCTTCCTCAGCGTCGTCATGCTCCTGACCAGCGAATGGGTCCTGCGCAAAAAATGGGGACTGGTATGAGCCCCTCTCCATGTCGTGGATGCCGCGCTGTTTCGGACGCGCATCTCACGGTTTCGCCGCTACTGAGGTCGGCGTAATGCAAGTGAAGCCGCCGAACGTGGCGAAGTCCGTGGGATTGGTTGTGAGCACCGATTGGATACCGGCTTGCCGAAACGTGGCAGCCAACAGCGTGTCGAGCAGCCGTTTTCGGCCCAGCGAGAATTGTTGTAACCATGCGAGGAACTGCCGCGTCGCGGCGTCATCGGGAAAGACGTGTTCCACGTCTTGGGCCGTCCACCATTGTTCCGCAACGCGCCGAGCTTCGATCATGTGCAGCGGCTGCGTGAAGCGACGAGGATCGGTGACGACGTGGATGAACTCCGCAAGTAACTGCGGCGCGATGGCGATCCGGTCACCCGCGGTCACTAGCCGCGCCAGCCACTGACGTGCAGCCGTGTGCTCAGCGTGTTCCGCCACTTCGGCAGCCACAAGAAAACCGGTGTCCAGTCCATGAGTCATAATCGGTCTTCGAGCATCTCGCCGAGTAGGTCGTCATCAGCGGTCAAGGGGCGAAGCACGGCGCCCAAACGGACCGGCTGAATATCCAGGACGCTGTGACGCTGCGAGGGAAGCCCGGCCTGGATCGTTGCGTTCTCACCCGATCCTTGCAGCCGCGTCAATAGAAACCGCACCAATTCCTGCTTCTGGCTCTTCTCCAGTGCCTCCACCGCCATCTCGATTTCTGCGAGCGTCTTCATAGCGTAAACATACCACGCAGGTTCTGGACGATCAATCGACGAGTCGGGGGCGTGCCCCAGCAACTCGCCGCGCTGCTGAGCCAAATCAAACCGCTCGAAATGGAAATCGAAGTCAAAACCCGCTGGCAACTAGCCGACAACAACCGCGACGCCTGGCTATTTTTCCTATGCGTCGTCGTGCTGCTGACCAGCGAATGGGTCCTGCGGAAGAAATGGGGATTGGTGTAGATCCGTCATGCCTCGGCGACGTGTGTAGGAAAAACAGCGGCAATGAGGGGAAACGGGTATGTCGTACGGACAAGTTCATTCTACCCGACGTGAACTCCACGATTGCTCCCGCGGTCCACTGGGAATATCTTGAAAGTTGGCAATTGCCGATAGTCGAAGGTTACAATACACTACGTCCTCATTTTTCGCGTCCTGCGTCTTGTACTCCGAAAGATTTTCCGTGGCAAAGAATTCCGCAAAAAAGTTGGGGAAGTCCGAACTTCCCGGTGTTCCGCTTGACCGCTTCGAGGCCGGTGTGCGTGCATTGGTTGAATTGCGGGACCGCGGCAAGTTTCTCGTGTTTCTTGCTCGAAGGCGATCAGTGCAAATTATCGGGCCCGCGGCTGAATTCATCCAAGAGTTATCGGTTGGATCTGACGGAACGAAACTCGAACCGAAGGACTCGCGTGAGGTTCTCGAAGAAATCCGCCGACACCTCGCGCTTCGAGTCGATGCTGGCAATGCAAAACGCGTAGTTGACATTTTCGTTCAGTCCGTATATGCCGATGAGTTTAGGAAACTTGACGACAAATCGAAGCAACAATTCCGAGAGCAATTGGAAAGGAAAACAGCGATCATCGAACAGCAGTTGCATAGCCCGGAGTTGCAAACACGCGACGAGCGGTTTGGAAGTACGACTGCCGCATGTCTCGAAGACTTGGAATTTGAACTCGTGGAGGAGCGCACGACAGGTGCCCAAGACGAGCCTGTTCGCGATCCTTTTTTGCGTTTGAGAATACGATATTCTGAGGGAACTGAACAATCGCCCCGTGGTTTCGGACTAAGAGGCTTCCTTTCGGTATTTCCGTTCGGAGGCAAGGAGCACAGCTTCGAACTGGAATGCGATGAGTCAGACATCGATTTACTGATGGTCAGACTTGCCGCAGCCAAGCAACGTCTCTTGACAGCACGTGAGAACAACACGGAACCAGGAAATGTCTGAGAAACTCAAGGAACAACAACTGATCGATTTCGACCTCTGGCGCGAGTTGTTGCGCGCTGAGGCGGCGGCTTTTCCCATCGTCGGTGCGAGTGCATCAGGAACGACGCTGTACCTAGACCTAATCAAACATCTGCGCGAATTGTTTCGCCCAGTCGAGATCTCCGCCGTAGAAGACGTTTCAGGTAAAGAACCGCGATCTGTCGAACGTCAGAAGCCTGAATCGGTTGAAGTGCGGGGAATGAAGTTTCGTGAGTTGGAGCGCGAACGCGACAATCTCCAACTCCAAATTCAACTCTTGCAGTCGCAATTGGCTGAAGCACGACGTACAGCCGGGCGGGAGACTCAACGATATGACCAACTCCAGGTTCAAAATGATATGCTGCTGGATTGTTTGAAGGTCCGTGACAAGACAATCGGCGCGACAATGTCCCTGCTTTTAGAGCGACAAAATCTTCGGCTCAGAATGATCGAATGGTACGAGGGCGTAGTGGAACACGTTCACGGTGACAGTGCTACCATCGTCTTTGAAATCGACGACGATATCGTTGAGCACACTTATCGCCGAAGTCAATTCATTGACGGCCAGCTTCCGGAAGAAGGCGATCGAATCACGGTCTATGTCCACGTCGTTCACGGCTCGGTCGAAAGCACGCACGACTCATCAAAGGAAACGGACGAATTGGATGAGCACCCCGAGTACGAAAGAAAGAAAATCACCGGGCCAATCGAGTTCTGAAGCGCGGCATGTTGAACTCTACCTTTTTGCCTGCGGTCACGGCGACACGCTGCTGGTCCGGCTGCCGGATGATCGCTGGGTGCTGATCGACTGCTACCTGCCAAAGCAGGGCGGTGTTCGCAATCGCTTTTTTGACTTCGTAGAGGAGAAGGGAATTAAGCATCTTACGGCAGTCTTTCAGACGCATCCCGATTACGATCACTTTCATGGGATGCACGATGTCCTGAAGCATTTCATCGAAGTAGACGCGAAATCCGTAGGTTTGTACGTCGATTGTGGCCTCAATGCCCAGCAGATTAAGAGATTACTGCTTAAACCAGAGCGACCCGGCCGAGACGAGTTTCGGCAACTTCAGGATGCGTTGCGAGAGTGGGACCAACAAGGAAGGATCGATTTGCGCGAACTCGATGCGAATCGGCCTCCGATTGCTCCCGAAGTATTTCACGGTCGCATTGCATTTATTCCCGTCGCACCGGACCCAAAGGTGAAGCGACGCCTGACCGAAGCGAATTTGGACGAGTTTGGGAAAAACCCTCGAGCAAAACTCGCAGCAAATGAGTTATCTCTGGTCCTGGTACTCGCGGTAAACGATGGCAAGGCGAAATTGAACGCATTGCTGTCTGCTGACTCTGACCGCGAGGGCATTCGGCGAGCCGTGGATTTGTGGAAGGACCACGCCAACAAAGGCGGTATCTCAGATCGATTCAACGTGATCAAAGTCGCACACCATGGCTCAAGAAGAAACCACGTTTCCGAGCTTTGCACGTTTGGGACAAACGATGGGGCAAGCAAAGTCGCAGCCGTATCTGCGGGCGAACGGGCGGCCTTGCCAGACCGTCAAGTGCTCGCCGAGTATTTGGACGCAGGCTGGACAGTCATGGTGACGACAACGCGCAAAACTCGGCGAATTGACCGCGCTGTCTATCTTCATGTCAATCAGGCGAATCAGGCGTCATTTAAGCAAAGTACGGTCGAGCTGAAGTGGAATCGTGACGGTGATTTCTCGTTTGAACCGAGCGATGCTGTCGTCGCCAAAGATGATTTGGCAGCGTACGCCACGGCGGGAACTTGATTTGGCAATCGCCAAGGTGTCCCGCACAATTGGCCGTCGCTTTCTCAGCACGGAAATTGTGGCGCGGCCAATAGGCGTTTTGCCGACCAGTCGCGCGCCATGCTACTGGAAAAAATCGTCACAATCATCTTGGTGGGGATTGAAGAGCGACGGGATTTGGGCATGGATCAGTCCGTCGTCGTGGGTTTTGACAGCGACAGCCGCGCTTTGGCTTGGACGACGTTGACGAAATTGCCGACGCGCAGGTAACGCTGCAGTTCTTCCCGGTCGGACTCGCTGATGGTTCCCTTGCGGTTTCGTTCCGCCAATTGGTTCATGCGAGCCGCGGCCCGGTTCGTGAACTTCCATCGCAGCAGCGAATGGGCGACTTCCGGCGACAAGTCACCTCGGTCGGGCGCAATGACGTCGGCGAGGATGCCGGCTTCGGTAATGGTCTGTGTTTCTTCCATATTGACATTCTACGGTAGGCCAAGCCCACGGCCATGTCCATCGGACAAGTCGTCATCCAGGTCCCGCGACCGATGGGTCTGGTGATAATGAGTCCGCGAGTCTTCGCGAGCGGCGGGCATCGTCAGGAGCCGACGAGTTCGTAGAGGCCGTGGCCGATGTGCTTGAGCTTGCCTTGCTTGGCCAGCTCTTGCCAAACTTCTTTCGAGAATTGGTTGGGAGGTGTAATGGCCACGACGCCCGACTTGCCGCCACTGGTCATGGGGCCGTATCCCAGCCGCGACTCGTCGTCGAGCCGAGTGAGTTTGAGACGCTTGCGGAAGGCCTTCAGGGCCAGCTTCAATTCCTCGTTCGAGGGCGGTGCGGGCGACGGAGTTACGTCTGACTCGGACATGAGTTGCTCCTATGGAATTGCCAGTGGGCCACCACATCACATTGTACAAGCACTAGCCGAGCGGATCGACTGCTGGATGGATGCTGCCGAGTCCGAGATGATCCGGGAACAAACATAGTCGGGAGCACCTGCTTGGAATAGCGTCGCTGTTCAGCTAATCTTGTGGTGCAAGAGGTTCAAAGCGGCGACGAGTCGCCGCACTCCAAAGATTGGTAACAACGATGCTAAAAAATCGAAGCAGAGCGTGGGTGATGTGGCTGGCGGCGACGATGGCTTCGGCGGTGAAGGGCGCGGATGACCTGCCGCGGGATGCGAAGACGGCGTGGGGCGAGATTCGTTATGGTGTGAGCGGGGTGGAGTTGCATGTGGTGCGGGTCCCGGCGGATGGGACGGTCAGCTTTCCGCGGCTGAACAATCCGATTGGCGGCGTGTATTTGAAGGGCGACGAGGCGAAGACGCCGCTGGATTTGAAGCCTGGCACGACGACTTGGGCTGTGACGTTGCCGACATCGGCGGACGGGGCGGCGGTAGTGGTCGTTGAGACGCTGGGACAGCCGTACGTACCCGACGCGCCGCGCGTTGTGGCCGCGGCCGACGATGGATCGGTGACGCTGGCCGCTCACGACGCGGTCACGCATGGCGAGCTGCTGCGCTATGAACCTCAGCCGCACAAGTACACCGTGGGCTATTGGGCGAAGCAAGACGATTGGTGCGAGTGGCACTTCACGATCGCGCGGCCGGGCCGCTTCGACGTGCATGTGCTGCAAGGCTGCGGCAAGGGGCAAGGGGGCAGCGAGGTCGCGGTGACTGTCGGCGATCAGCGCGTGCAATTCATTGTCGAGGACACCGGGCACTTTCAAGATTTCAAGGACCGCATCGTGGGCTCGATTACGTTGGCCGAACCGGGCCGGTACACGCTGCAAATTCGCCCCGTCTCGAAAGCCGCCAATGCCGTCATGGACGTTCGCCAAGTGCGGCTCGTGCCCGCGGGGCGTTAGGAACCACTCAAGTATAAGCTCGGCTGACCGTAGCATGGGCCCCCGGCCCGTGGGCTTTCCTGTCTCAATCGCACGGGCCGGGGGCCCATGCTACTTTCCAACAGCGTCTTGCAAAATGCCGAAGTTAATTATTGGCGTGCCCTCATGGCAATTGTTCACTTGCTCGAAACGCCGTGTTACATTGTGCGGCGGAATCTTCGTGTCTCAGGAGTCTGAATATGAATGGCTATCGAGCATTAGCAGGCATCTCTTCGCGTTCACGTCACTCTCTGTCGTGATTGTGACAGCAGCAGCATCTGACGCGCACGCTGAGGACCGGCGGATGAACGTATTGTTTATCACGGCGGACGATTTGGGGCTGCAGCTTGGCTGTTACGGCGAGACGTTGATTGAGACGCCGAATCTGGATCGGCTGGCCATGCGACCGGACAATTCGGACTGACCAACGGCGGCTTCACGCTGCATCCGGAACTGCGCGACTGCACAATTCCGAATCTGCTGAAGAAGGCCGGCTATCGCACCGGGATCATCGGCAAGTTGCACGTGGCTCCCGAAGAGAGTTTTCAATTCGCAAGAGCGATTGGCGAGCACACTGACCGAGTACCGCAAGCAAACGGCCGATCCGTTCCTCGACCCGGCGATGCTCGCGCGCTTTCGCAATCGACAAGCGCCGCCAGCGAGTAAGAAGTAAGTAATCCTCGCAATCGAATTTGATCGGGGTCGTAATGGCTGTGGACCAGCGGTACACTGAGGACGATAAATGGGCCAGTCGGGAGTGCGGAAATGAATCGCTCATGGTGTGCAGGCGTTCGTCGTTTAACCCGTAGCCGTAGGCGAGGGAGTTCGAATCCCGCCCTCGCCTTCGGCTACGGGTTAAACGAGATGTCGTGCATCGCAGTGCTTGTTGTGTTGGCTGCGGTTGTTGCTTGGTTACCGAGTCGTGCGGACGGGCAGGACGAGCCGGATGTGGCGGCGCTCGAGCAGGCTTATCAACCGCAAGTACGACCGCTGCTCCAGCGGTACTGTCATCAGTGTCATGCGGGCGATCGCACGGAGGCCGAGATCGATTTGGCGGCCTTCGCGACAATGGCTGATGTTCGCCGGCAGCCGCAGACTTGGCAAAAGGTCGGCGAGATGCTGGACAGCGTCCAGATGCCGCCCAAGGAAGCCAAACAGCCGACCGACGCAGAGCGAACGCAATTGAAAATATGGGTTCGCGGGTTTCTCACCAGCGAAGCCCGGTCGCGGGCCGGCGATCCGGGTCCGGTTGTGCTGCGGCGGCTGAGCAACGCCGAGTACACTTACACACTGCGTGATTTAACGGGCATCGAGTCGCTCGATCCGGCGCGCGAGTTTCCGGTCGACGGCGCCGCCGGCGAAGGATTCACCAACACCGGCAGCGCGCTGGTGATGTCCCCCGCGCTGTTCACTAAGTATCTCGATGCGGCGAAGCAAGTAGCCGGCCATGCCGTGCTGTTGCCGGATGGCATTCGCTTCTCGCCGCACACAACGCGACGCGATTGGACCGACGAGTCGCTGGCCCGCATCCGCGAGTTCTATCGCCAGTTTACGGACGAGGCCGGCGGTTCGGCGGTGGATCTGCAGGGAATCAAGTTTGAAACGAACCAAGGCGGTCGGCTGCCGCTGGAGCGATATCTGACGGCGACGCTCGCCGAACGCGAGGCACTCACCAGCGGTGTAAAGACGCTGGATGCCGTCGCAAGCCAGCGGCAGTTGAACGCCAAGTATCTGGCCACATTGTGGCAGGCGTTGACTGCCGAGGCGAACGACAAGCCGTCGCCGCTGATCGATGAGGTCCGAGGACGCTGGCGATCCGCGACGGTGGAAGACGCGCCGGCGCTGACGGCGTTGGTCGTGCAATGGCAGCAGATGCTTTGGAAGTTCAATACGGTCGGCCAGATCGGCAGAGACGGCGGCTCCAAGGTGTGGATGGAACCGGTCAATCCAATCACCTCCGGCACATTCCCATCGTTTAACCTGCAGCCGAAGGCGACGGAAACGAGTCAGCCAAATCAAATCAACAACAATGTTTCCAGCGACGCGTCCAACGATCAATCGCGGCGCCGCATTGAATCGGCGCTGGAAGAGTTCCGCCAGTTGTTTCCTCCCGCGTTGTGTTACACAAAGATCGTTCCGGTCGACGAGGTCGTAACGCTGACGTTGTTCTATCGCGAAGACGAGCATCTGCAGCGGCTGATGCTGAACGACGAGCAAACTGCGCGGCTGAATCGGCTGTGGGACGAGTTGCACTTCGTGAGCCAGGAACCGCTGGCGTTGGTCGTGGCTTTCGAGCAAATCTCGGAATTCGCAACCCAGGACCGGCCCGATCTGGTCAAGGCTTTCAAGCCGCTACAGAAGCCGATCAACGATCGCGCGGATGCGTTTCGGCAGCGGCTGGTCGATACGGAACCGGCACACGTGAAGGCCGTCGTCGAGTTCGCCGATCTCGCTTGCCGCCGCAGGCTGACCGATGCCGAACAACAGAATCTGCGTGACCTGTACCAGCAACTGCGCAATAGCGGAATCCCGCACGAAGAGGCGATACGTTTGACGTTGGCGCGAGTCCTGACATCACCGGCGTTTCTGTATCGGCTCGAGCAACCCGCGCCCGGCGAGAAGGCCGCGCCTGTCTCAAACGCGGAATTGGCCAATCGGCTCAGTTACTTCCTCTGGTCCTCGATGCCCGACGAAGAACTCCGCGCCGCCGCCCATCGTTTAACCCGTAGCCGTAGGCGAGGGAGTGATACGAGCGAGGGTGGCGGCAGTGATACAAGGGATGGTAGCGATAACGGCCTCGCCTTCGGCTACGGGTTAAACGAGGACGAGGAACTGCTGCGGCAGACGCGTCGCATGGTGAATGATGATCGTACTCGGCGGTTGGCGATTCACTTTGCTTGCCAATGGCTGCACATCCGCGACTTCGATCAGAACAATGATAAGAACGAAAAACTCTATCCGCAGTTCGTTACACTGCGCGGCGATATGTACGAGGAATCGGTCCGGTTCTTCGAGGACATGTTCCGCAACGACGGCTCGATTCTGGATCTGCTCGACGCCGACCACACGTTCCTGAATGAAACGCTGGCCAAGCATTACGGCATCGACGGTGTGCGCGGAATCGAATGGCGGCGAGTTGACGACGTTCGCCCGCACGGACGCGGCGGCATCTTGGCAATGGCCACCGTGCTGGCGAGCCAATCCGGAGCGTCGCGCACCAGTCCCATTCTGCGCGGCAATTGGGTCTCGGAGACGTTGCTCGGCGAGCGTCTACCCCGGCCGCCGGCCAACGTGCCTCAGTTGCCAGACGCCGTGCCCAGTGGGCTGACCGCGCGTGAGTTGATCGAGCGTCACAGTTCCGTGCCCGAGTGTGCCAAGTGCCACGCCAGGATCGACCCGTATGGTTTTGCATTGGAGCAATACGACGCCATCGGCCGGCTCCGCCAGCAGCCGGTGGATACAATGACGAAGCTGATTGACGGCAAGACCCTAGAGGGCATCAACGGGCTGCGCGATTACTTGCTGAACGAGCGGCGCGACGCGGTTGTGACTCAATTCTGCCGCAAGCTGCTGGGTTACGCCCTCGCGCGCGAAGTTCAGCTTTCCGACGAGCCGCTGCTGGCCGAAATGAAACGCAAACTTGAAGCCAACAACTATCGCTTCAGCATCGCGATCGAGATGATCGTATTGAGCGACCAGTTCCGAAACATCCGCGGCCAGTCGTTTAACCCGTAGCCGCAGGCGAGGCAGTTGTGGGATACTAACGTTGTTTACGATAGTTCGGTTCACCCGCTTGCCGTTGCGAGCTATATGGCCTCGCCTACGGCTACGGGTTAAACGACGGAGGATACCTTGATTCACGGCTACCATGTTATCTGGGGCACTTATGGGTTCTGGTTGCCCAACGACCCGCGCGGATCATGGTCCGATTTCGTCTATGCTTGGGAGTTGGCCAGATTTGGCAAGGCAACGAAGTCACTCGGGCGAGTTGATTTGGAACCGCAGCAGTACGCAAAGTGGAGAGCTGCGGCACGTGAGACACTCAAGTATCCTCCAGTCACGCTCACCGGTGAACAGGCACTGGCTGCTGGCGAAGGCTTCGGACGATTTGCTCGGAAGAGTCGGCTTGTGGTTTGGGCATGTTCGATTTTGCCCGAGCACGTACATTTGGTGCTGGGCCGACATCGATACAAGATCGAACAGGCTGCGAACTTGTTGAAAGGCGAGGCGACGCGCTCTTTGCTGGAAAAGAATCTTCACCCCATGAAACAGTTCCAAGCGACGGACCGCGATCGGTTGCCATCGGTCTGGGGTGAGAACCGATGGAAGGTGTATCTAGACAGTGAGGAGGCGATCGAGAACGCCGTCCGTTATGTGGAAGAGAACCCCATTCGCGAAGGTAAGCCACAACAACATTGGAGCTTCGTCACGCCCTTCCAAGGCCTTGCAATGTCTGGCTGGACGACATACTACTAATTCGTTTAACTCGTAGCCGAAGGCGAGGGAGTTGTGATATACCCTTCTAGTCACGCGACCTCGCCTACGGCTACGGGTTAAACGATTTGGCTTTCGGCTACGAGTCTCACGCGACCTCGCCTACGGCTACGGGTTAAACGAGAAGGAGATCCTCATGAAGTATCAACTATCCCGGCGGGCAATGCTTCGCGGTTTGGGCGTTACGATGGCGCTGCCGTGGCTGGAATCGCTGCGTGTGTGGGGCGACGAGGTGAAAGGGAGCGAACCAGCCAGCCAAGCGCCGACTCGGATGGCGATCCTGTTTGCGGGCTGCGGGTTTCACAAGCACGAGTGGTGGGCCAAGGGCGAAGGCCGGTCGATGGAACTGGGCAAGGTGCTGTCGCCGCTCAACGATTTCCGTGACCGGATGGTGTTCATTCGCGGCCTGTACAACGCCGAGGCGCTGAAGGGCAACATCCACAGCTCGCAGACGGGCAATCTGCTTTCCGGCGCGCCGCTGGTTGCAGGCGGCACGATTCGCAGCGGCACCAGCTTGGACCAGATTGTTGCTCAGCGGATCGGACACCAAACGAAGCTGCCCAGTCTGGTGTTGGGCTGCGAAAAGTCCAATCCGTCGGTGCACAAAAATTATTCGATGCTCTACAGTTCGCACATTTCGTGGAGCAGCCCGACGACGCCGACGCCGCTGGAGGTTTATCCGGCGCTGGCGTTCGACCAGTTATTCAAGGACAGCACACAGCGCGGCGATCAGAGCATCCTGGACGCGGTGCTTGCGGACGCCCACGATTTCCGCCGCAATATCAGCCGGCTCGATCAGCAGAAACTGGACGAGTACTTGAACTCGGTGCGCGAAGTCGAGCAGCGCATCCAGCGCGCCGGCCAGCGCGGCGAATTGCAAGGCTGGCGGCCGACGCTGACCGAGCCGAACATCCCGCGGCCCAAGGACGGCTATCCGCAGGACATCGTCGAGCACATGCGGCTGATGTGCGACATTCTGGTATTGGCGTTCCAGACCGATACCACGCGCGTCTGCACGCTGAAGCTAAACAATGACCACGGCACGTTGCGATTCCCGCACTTGGGCGTGGATTATATGATTCACCATTTGCTGTCACACAGCGATACCGACGATTGGCTGAAGGTGAATCAATTCTTCCTGGAGCAGGTGGCCTATGTCGCCCGCCGTCTCGACGCGATTCAGGAAGGCGAGCACACCGCGCTGGATAATTCGATGCTGCTGCTCTGCTCCAGCATGTTGACCGGCCATCACGACGCCACGCAACTGCCCGTGGTGATGCTGGGCCGCGGCGGCGGCCGCATCCAAGGCGGCCGAAATCTCGAATACCTCGGCAAGCCCGACCGCCAGATGTGCCGCCTGTACTTAAGCATGATGGACAAGATGGGCGTGCACCTAGACCGTTTCGGCGACGCCACCGAGTCGTTGTTAGAAGTCTGATAAGACGACGGGGCGGCGGCTTGACTTTCATTCTAACGTCCGTTCAATTTACAACTGCCTCGCCTGCGGCTACGGGTTAAACGAATTAGTAGCTCTTCACATTTCGCGTTGCCAATTCTGTCAATGCGGTGTTTTACATGGAGGACTTGCAATGAGCTATCTTAGTACTCCGCGTCTGACCTTCGCCGGAGAGTTTCAGGCGGATCCCTCGACGGTGAACAACGATCCTGAGCACTTCGATTCGCGCACTTTTCGGTCGAATTATCAATTGCCCGGTTCCGGTGCGACGAATGGTTGGTGGAACCCGCGCGGCACGGGGGCTTGGCGGTTCCGCGATTGCACGGTGCAGCAGGTTGTGTATCGCGACGGCTCGTCCTGCGACGACGCGAATGTGGACCCGGTCGTGGGCGCGCCGGTCAACGGCACCGACGCCCGCGTGGAAGGCAAGCTGGTCGATCTGGACCCCGAACAGCAAATGGTTTCGCAGGTCTGGGGCTTTCAAGTGCTGCTGGGAAAACCGGCCAGTGGCTGGGGGTTCAGCAGCGACTTCGAGGTCGCCGCCTTCGCGGACATATGGACGCGCTATCCAAAAGGACAGCCGGACTCATTCTTCGGCGCTTTCTATCAAAGCGTGCTGCGCGCGATCTGCTGGCGCGGCGCGGGCGATTCGCGCGTATTGCTCGAATTGTCACCGGACGGCAAGCCGCCACAACAGCTCAGCATGTGCTTCAATGTCGACGGCTACGACGACGATTCGACTTCGCCAACCTTTACGTTCGGCCGCGTCGTGGGATCGATCGGACTGTATGTGCCGGGCGAGCCCGTTCATATCGTGGCCGGCCGCGCATTGCAGCCCACACCCCAATCGCCGCTGAATACCGCGTACGCGCAAATCGACGGCGAGTCGCTGTTTCTCAATCTCGGAAACAGTCTGCCCACGCAATCGCCCGGCGGGCCGCTCGTCGATCTGGGCAAGTTATACGCAGCGCTGCTGCCGCCGAACAAACCGCCGGTGTTGCTTGGCCAAATTGAATACGACGACACGGATTGGTATCAACAGACCGCCGGCATCGTGACCTTCCGCCTCAATCCCGCTCAGTTAAACTTATTTTCCGCTAGTTGTGGTTTTTCCAAAATTGGGCTAGCTAGCCTTGCCTGAATTTGCCATGCTACGCAAATGGACACTGCGACGTGGTATGGAAACCAAGCTGACGACAATGT
>JBGTKH010000473.1:0-5037 GCA_041744735.1 Pirellulaceae bacterium
TTTTGCCGGCGAAAACGTGACTTGAAAACACCAACCATGTACCGGCAAAATTGAATTCTGTACGTCTGAGCCCAAACGGAATCAATGCGATCCGTCAAGTGGGCAGGTGAAAGCAGGTGCGGCGAAACCGCAAGCGCAAAGAAAAAGGTCCGCCGAAAAATGGCGGACCTTTTGAATCTGTCAATCAAGTCGCTCGTTCATTCGCTGGTCGTTCCCGAGGGGTCGGCTTCGCTGGCGTTCCGCTGAGCCAACTCATTGCGTTTGATGGCATCGTAAACCTCGCGGCGATGTACGGGGACTTCTTTCGGAGCCTCGACGCCCAGCCGCACTTTGTCTCCGCGAATTTCGACGACGACGATCGTAATGTCGTTGTTGATGACAATACTCTCGTTCTTTTTGCGGGATAGAACTAACATGGTCCATTCCTTTGTGTCGCTGCTCTGGTCATCCTCTCCAGATGACCGACAAACGGGAGAAACGTCGGGAACTACCGCCGCGCTCCCTGGCTCTGGTATTCTCGGCTACGGCAATGTGCCGCAACCATTACGCGCTGTCGCGAATCCTTTTCCTTCCTTTCACTCTACGTGCTGCATAGGAAGAGTCAAGCAATGCTCGCCCGCCGCCCAAGAAATAACAAGGAATTTTCAGCGGCATTGGCATACGATTCGTACATCCGCGCTACTTTACGTCTCTTTAGCAGTCGCTCCGAGGCCGTTCTGGTTGGCTGGATTCGTTCCGCAACCTTCACTGTGTAAGTAAGTTAAGGCGACTGGTCTGTGCAACTTTCGCTACTCCACCTCGGCAGCCTCGCGGACTTCGCAAACGACAAAATTTGACACCGGATACATTTATATAAATGCTAGCACGACGGGCGGTTCCGGCGAGACCCCAACAAGAGCTAGACACTACCCCCAAGAACAATGCCGAGCGATGACGTACGCCGGTGGGCATTTGCGGGCCAGTTTGAACCCGGGCTGCGAGCGTACGGAAATAATCAGTAATCGCTCTCGTAACAAACGTCGAGCGACGAGACACTGCGACTACGCGAAGTGTCCTCGTCCATCGTTTCCTCGATGGGTGAATGCGTTGGCAACCCAGCACCTCCTGTGCAGCCGCGTCGCGTCTGACGATGCGCTGCACTTCCTTCTTGCACCGCGCGCGACGTGCAATCCACGCCGTGTGACGCCGCCTAGCGCGAATCGACATGCTCCGCGACCCTCGCTTGCGGTCGCGCGTCGGCTGTCTATAATTCAGGCAGTCGGCGCAAATCCGGATTGAATCAACGCAGGCTCCTTGGCGTGTGCACCGCAGACAGGACCGGAATCATGTTGGATTGGGCACGTAACATTTGGCGCGCTGTTTATACCGTCGCCAAGGGGATGTGGGTGACGTTGCGATACTGGTTGATCACCTACAAAGTAGATCGTGGCACGTTCACGGAACGGTTTGAGTATCCGGAAAAACCAGTCCCTGTCGCGGCCCGCTACCGCGGATTTCATCGTTACGATCTGACGACCTGCATCTCGTGCGACCAATGTGCGAAAGCTTGCCCGGTCGATTGCATCTACATCGGCAAGGAGCGCGTGGAAAACGGAAAAGGTTTTCGCATCACCGGATTCGCAATCGATTATTCGAAGTGCATGTTCTGTGCACTGTGCGTTGAGCCATGCCCGGTCGATTGCATTTTCATGGGCGCGACGCACGATCTGAGTTGCTACAGCAGAGACGGATGCATCGTCGATTTTTCGCGAATGCCGGTCGAAGTGGCCTGGGGACGAGCGACGTTGAATCCAACCGCCGTCGCCGAGTCGAAAGTCATTGCGCAACCGGTCCATGGCGGACCAAATCAGTAACTTGAAACCAGCTTCACGAGTGTGCCATCATGCCGGTCGAGGCCTACAAACCCACGAAGTTGTTCACCATCGAGGAAGCCAATGCGATGCTGCCTCTGGTCCGGGCCATTACACGAGACCTGGCCCGGCTATCGCGCGAGGTGATCGATCGCCGGCAACGCCTGGACAGCCTGACCTATGGCCGCGACATGGCTTCGGGCGACCCTTACGACGACGAATTGGCCCAAATCGAAGAGGAATTGGAGAAAGACGCCCGACAATTGCAGGCCTACGTCGATGAGTTACGGCAATTGGGCGTCGAGCCGAAGAGCGGCCCGGAGGGGCTCGTCGATTTTCCCGCCATCGTCGATGGGCGGCTGGTGTTTCTGTGCTGGCGGCTGGGCGAACCGGAAGTTCTCCACTGGCACGATTTGGAGGCGGGCTTTGCGGGCCGACAACCACTGACGGTCGGCAGCATGGCGGATGACCTGCTCGGCGATAGCGGCGACGCGTTCAATTCGTAGAGTTCGCCCGGCGCTATACTTGCAAAGCTGCCGGTCGCGTTTAAAATGCCCGGTTTACGTGATTGGCGGTTGATCGTCCTCTACCTCTACTCGTACAGGCGCACGCTATGTCTGCCTCGCTCGGCATTGTCGCTTATCTGGCGTTGTTTACGAGCGTCGGGTTGCTGTTCATTTTTGTGAACTTGCTGGTGGGCCGCTTCCTGCGGCCGGCCGATCCACACGCCGAAAAGCTCGAAATCTACGAATGCGGCGAGCCAACGATCGGTTCCAGCTTCGTGCAATTTGATTTGCGTTTTTACGTCGTCGCGCTGCTGTTCATCATCTTTGACGTGGAAGTAGCGTTCTTCTTTCCCTGGGCGACGGTATTCGGGAAGTCAACGCAACTAATGCAATTGGGCGCGGTTACTGCGACTGCGGACGGTTCGACTGGACTGACGCCCGAGTCGAAGGCGTTGTATCAGAAGGCGTTGTATCAAGAGTTGGGCGTGCGTAATCCGGCCGTTCCAAAGGCGGTGGCGGGCAAGTCCGCGGATGATGTGGTTCACGAAGGTGCTAGGAAATTGGCCTGGATCGCGATGATCGACATCGGTGTGTTTTTCGCAGTGTTGATGGTTGGTTTCGCCTACGTGTGGAAGCGCGGCGACTTGGATTGGGTGCGGGCCATCGGCGGAGAGCGAGCCGCCGCCGCAGAACGTGTTCGCCGTGGACAACCCGCCATCCGCGAGCCCGTCTTGTCGGCATAGTTTTGCATCATTCCGCTCGAGCTGACTGCCCCTCTGCTTCACAACCAGACAAGTTGAATCAAGACATGGCTGGCAACAGTTTTCTGGATCGACTGAAGAGCAAATTCGGCGACGCAATCACCGGTGCGAATACCGAGGCGCTCGATCCCTGGATCGAGGTCGCGCCTGATCGTTTGGTCGACGTGTGCCGGTTTCTGAAGTCCGATCCCGATCTGCAGTTCGACATGCTCAACTGCATTTCGGGGGTCGATTACTTCGAGCCCGATCCGAAGAAGGCGGCGAAGACGGGCTGGGAGCCGCACTTGGAAGTGGTCTATCATCTTTCGAGTATTTCAAAGAAGCACAGCTTGGTGTTGAAAGTGATGCTGCCGAGGTGGAAGGACGGCGTCGAGGGAGAGCTGCCGGAAGTTCCCAGTGTCGCGGGCGTGTGGCGCACGGCCGATTGGCACGAACGCGAGGTCTACGATCTTTCCGGTGTGAACTTCACGGGCCATCCAGATTTGCGGCGCATCTTGTGTCCCGAGGACTGGGTCGGTTATCCCTTGCGAAGAGATTATGAGATGCCGTTGGAATATCACGGGATTAGGGGGCGTTAAGAACGATGGCCACGAAGCTTGACGACCCGCGCATTGTCGAATTCGACGTCCGCACCGACGAGATGCTGGTGAACATGGGACCGCAGCATCCCAGCACGCACGGCGTGCTGCGCTTGGTGCTGCGAACCGACGGAGAAATCGTTTCCGAGGTCACACCGCACATCGGCTACCTGCATCGCTGTGCCGAAAAGATCGGCGAGAACCTGACGCCGCGGCAATGGATTCCCTACACCGACCGGATGGATTATCTGGCCGGCATGAACATGAATCTGGGCTGGTCGCTGGCCGTCGAGAAGCTGCTCGATTATCAACTGCCCGAGAAGGCTCGGCACCTGCGCGTGATCATCGCCGAGATGAACCGGATCGCCAGCCACTTGGTCGGCATGGGCGCTTACGGACTCGACTTGGGCACATTCAGTCCATTCCTGTACGCTTTCCGCGAACGCGAGAAGATTCTGGATTTGTTCGAGGAAGCCTGCGGGGCGCGGCTCACTTACAGTTACCTCACACCTGGCGGCGCCACGGCCGATTTGCCGCGCGGCTGGCTGAAGACGTGCGAGCAGTTTCTGACGCAGTTCGTCCCAAACATCGAAGAGTATCACACGCTGCTCACCAGCAATGCCATCTTCATCAAACGCACGGCCGGCATCGGCATCCTGCCGCCCGAGATGGCAATTGACTACGGCTGCACCGGCCCGGTGCTGCGCGGCAGCGGCGTCGACCACGACCTGCGCCGCGACGGCGAAGAACGCTACACGGAAATGTACGACGGCTACGCGTTCGAGATCATTTGCCAGCGCAACGGTCACTATCCGAAGGACCACGATTACCCGCCCGTGCCGAAAGAGACGGTGCTGGGTGACTGCTGGCATCGGTTCTACGTGCGCATGTTAGAAGTGGTGCAGTCGGTGGATCTCGTGCGCCAAGCCATCGATCGTTACAGCACGGCCACCGGCGATTGGGGCCAGCCAATCAAGCTGGCCCAAAAGTTGCCCAAGGGCGAGGCCTATTTGGAAACGGAATGCCCCCGCGGCCAAATGGGATTCTTTATCGTCAGCGACGGCTCGTCGATTCCTTGGCGAGCGCGGGCCCGAAGCAGTTCGTTCTGCAACCTGTCCGTCTGCCACGAACTGTGCCAAGGCTGCCTGATCGCCGATGTGCCGGCGATTGTCGGATCACTAGATATCGTGATGGGCGAGATCGACAGGTAATTCATGTAGGCAAGTCTCCGAGACTGGCAATTTCCGGTCTCTCGGATCGGAGAGACCGGGCTACGTGAAAGTGATCCACTCCATACGCTTCTACCAGGGCGATTCATTTGTTAAAGTTGCGAAAGATGTAC
>JBGTKH010000474.1:0-5037 GCA_041744735.1 Pirellulaceae bacterium
TAGCAGCCAGTTATTGACGCACACAATTCGGTTAATCTGCGCGGCCCGCAACAGGGGTGCGAGCGAAACGGTCAAGCCGCGCACGAGCCCCCGAACGACAACGTTTCCAACTTTCTTCACCTCGGTCTGCGGATAGAGAACACACGCGCCATACGGAGAACAGACGTAGGAATTTTCGTACTCCAGTTCGTTGATCGTGACCGGCATGAGGGTCTCGTCAAAGCGCAACACGGCCCAACGAGTGTTTAAGTTACGAACCAGCGTGTTAGCCGGTCGGGAAGTCAGCAGCTCAATCCAGTCGCCGTCGCGGCTGCTGCCCAGCAGCTTCGCAGGTGCCCGCGTGAACTCATCGATCAACGTGACGGCGCCTGCCATCAGATGGGTTCCCCATTCCATTCGATGTCGAATGTGGCAGCCCTCGTTAGTGGTTTCCTGCGGCGAAGCGCCGTGGCGATCACCTCCAGCAGCGAGATCGGGGAAAGGAGACTCGGACCAACATCATTCCAAGCAAACATCACGTCCTTGGCTTCCCGCATGTCCTTGACCAGCGTTGCCAACTTTCCCTTGGCGATGGCTTGGGGAAGCGAAAAGAGGAGTACGATGGCCGCGAGCATGGAGGGTGGAGGTGATTGAGGTTCCAACAGTGAACTGCCGGGATGAAGAAACGCCTCAGCGAGCGGCAGCGACTTGAGCAAGTGCAGTCCGCTGGTTGCCCGCGGATTGCATTCCAGCACAAAGAGCTTGCCGTCCTCGGCCTGCATCAGGTCGAATCCAAGCTGTCCCGTGAATTGTTGGCGCGCGACAAACTCTTGGACAAACGACCGGATGCGAACGTCGTCGACTGCCATGAAGTAGATTCCGGAACCAATCCCCACCTGGTACTTGGAATAGTAGCAAGCATGCGCTCGCAAGACACCGTTGTGGGACACGCTGTAAGTCGAAAACTCCCGCCCCCGAATCCGCCGTTGAATGACCCAGGGATCGGCAGCGCTCGGTCGTAGTGCCGAAACGACTTCAGGCTTAGGCCCCACGAGCGTTCGAGCGGCAAACCGCGAATAGGCCGGCTTGAAGACCCAGTCCACCAAGTCTTGACGAGCCGTCCAAGGTTCTAATTCGACCGAACTTGCTGCGAGATGCGTTTCGGGAGGTTGAATCTCGGACGAACTGTTTTTCGCCAAACTAGCGAACGTCCATTTGTTGTGAAGTTGCTCAAGTCGCGACAGCGGTTCGGAAAAGACGGTCACGGCGGGCGGGAAAAGGTGCAACTTCGCAGCGATGTAAAAAATCTCTTCGCACGTCGGAATCACCAGGTCGATTTCGTGACGGCGTGCGATGTCGGCCAGGTCTTCGACAAACTTGTTGGGCTGTAAAGCCGGTTTCGCCACGACGAAAGTGCGCTTCGCAAACCGGCTGAATCCAGCGAGCGGCAGGCGGATGCTGTCCGCCAGAAAGACTTCATGCCCTGCCAGATGGAAATGCCGGACGAGGTCGAGCGTTACGGGCGCTCGAGCTCCCGTAAGGAGAATGCGCATTAGTCACCGCTCCCGTGCATGTGCGCTTTCACGACGCTGTCGAACGAATAACGCTCGGCGATTTCGGGACAGTGAGTCGGGACGATTTCGATGGCAGGGTGCTGCTGAGATAATTCGTGTAGTTGGTTCAGCGACGCACGCATGTCGGCGACGGAATCGACGAAGCTGAAGGTCTTCCAATGAGGCAATGCATTTTTGCGCAGCGAGCCGAGGGTCCAGGTGGCATCGGCCGCCAGCAGCATTCGCTGAGCGGGGCTTTGCTGCACAATGGCTCCGATTTGCCCGCGTGCGTGTCCGGGAAGTTGGATGAGTCGAACACTTCCATCGCCAAACAAATCGTGCGTCTGAGCGAATGCTCCAAACCCCGGATCATGAAAATACTCGATCGTATGGAGCCGCGCCGCAAAATCATCGGGAAGTAATGACGGCAAAAAGCCTCTCCGCAAAGCGGAGAAACCGCGGCGACCGGCAACATCGTTCCAAGCGGCCTGCGACGAAATAAAATCGCTGCTGGGAAAATCACGTAGCCCGGCCACATGATCGGCGTGGAAGTGCGAGAGGATAATTCCGCGGATGTCGTGGGATTCGATTCCTTGCTCTTGCAGCTGTGCTCGAATCGTGAGCGAGTCACTGCAAACGACGGGGCTCAGTCGACCGTAAATGCTGTAAGGAAATCTGGCGGTCGCCGTGCGGAATCGGGGCGCATATCCCGTGTCGAATAGAAAGTGTCCAAACTGTGGGTGCGTAATCAGCGCGCAGGTGGCGTGAAAGGGGATTATGTTTGCACCCTTGCCGCGTTCCGCCAGGTAGTAGGGCTGAGGTGTATAGCCGGTCGTGAATAGCTTCACATCAACAGAACAAGTGCTCGCGGACTCGTCTCGGGCCGTAAACGATTCCAGCGTTCGCTGTTGCCCCTCTTCCATCGATACGATCGCGCGATAGCCGAGCACCTGCTGTGCGGCCGCGGAGGAAAATGTCTGACTCTTCGCGAGCAGTCCCACGCTGTAGGTGGTTAGCACGGGTTCGCCACGATGCCGGCGAGCACGATGCCAGAATGTAGCGACATTGGCGATCGCCATCGCAGTTCTGTAGGAGACTTTGCGGCGCGTGGCCGGCATTTTCAAATGCTGAAAAATGTGATGGAGAGTTGGCCAGAGCAAAACCGGTGACTCGTTTGTTACCGTGCAGACATCGCCTGGCTCACCCCGAACGATCGCGAGACAGAGGGCATAGGCCAGATTGTCAACATAGGTGAGATCGACCAGGTTGCCGCCGTCTCCGATCTGTGGCAAACGTCCCTTGCTCGCCGCCAAAAGTAAACGTGGCAACAGACTGTTATCCCCCGGGCCGAACACCGCGCGAGCCCGAATGGTAACGGCATTCACTCCAGCCGCGACCGCGCGGCGAATCACTGCCTCGGCGTCGGCTTTGCTTTTCGCATACTCGTTGGCAAAATGTTTCGGCAGAACGGCGTCTTCTTCCACAAGTAGCTTATCAATGAAATCGAAATGAATCGCGGTGGAAGAAACATGCACCAACCGAATCCCAGGCCGTTGTCGACAGGCGTCTACGACGATCTGCGTACCTTTGACATTGATATCTTCAAACGCCGTGGCATCGCCCCAAATCGCCGCCAGTGCCGCCGCATGAATCACGACGTCATGATCCTGGCACAGCCGTTCGATGGCACGTTGATCGCACAGATCCGACGCTATGAACGTCGCTTTGGCGTGGCGGGCACGTCCCAGTCGATAGAAATTGCGACCAGTCACCGTCACTTGTTGACCGGCTTCTGCGAGCACACTCGCCACCCGCGAGCCAACAAAGCCCGTACCGCCAGTAATCAAAATGCGCAGCTGGCGATCGCGCTGATGATCACGCAGTATCTGGCGAACCGCTTCGACGACTCTGGGATCTACCATCTCAGCAATGCGGCTCCGATCGAAACGCCTGCGGCGGTTCCAACTAATAGCACGACATCGCCGCGTTGGATTCGGCCGGCCTCAGTGGCAACGGCCAGTGCCATCGGAATGGAAGCTGCGGCGCAGTTTCCGTAGTCCGCGACAATGTTCACAATGCGATCCGTTGAAAATCCAAACTGCTCCAGCAATCGCAGTCCAGGTCCTGATGCCTGATGTGGAACGATGACTTTCACTTCGTCGATACTTGAACCGGCATTCTCAAGAAATGTCGTGAGAAAGCTCTTCAGGCGAGGACGAACGAATCGGAACAACCGAGGGCCTGACATGTGAAAGCAGAACATATCTTCGTAAGAAGTCTCGAGCCGAGGCCGAGGATGATTGCCCGCACGAACGGCGCATAGTTCGAGTCCGTCGGACCAAGTTTCCAGCTGCGAGTAAATCAAATCGCTGCCCGAATCCTCGCAGAACTCGACAACGGCCGCAGCGCCGCCGTCTCCCAGCAGAGCCGCCGCTTCAGCGTCATTGAAGCTTCTCCCGCGCGTGGCTAGCTCGCCTGTGCAAATGAGAATTCGTCGGTAAGTCCCCGCGCGCAGCAATCCATTGGCAACTTGCAGCGCAACAACAAACGACAAGCATGTTTGATTGACGGTGAAACACGGGACGCGTTCGAGGCCTAACTCGCGCTGAACGAATGCGGAGGTATCAGGCACGATTTGTTGCGCGAGGGCGCCAGCATACAGGATCAAGTCCGGGGCACCTGTCGAAGCCAATGCTTTCCGAGCGGCCTCGGCTGCGAGTTGCGAAGGTGAAACATCGTCGGCTGCAACTCGACGAGAAAACACGCCGGTGCTTTCTCTGATCCACTCCGCACTGCGACCGATGAGAGGGGCCAGATCGTCGGCTGTCTGTGTGCCAGGAGGTGCGGCCATTGCGACGGAAACAATGCGCATTCCCAATTGACAAATCCTCCGTCGGCTTCTCGGCGTTTAAAACTGCAACTCCAACCCATGGATTCTACTCGGGCAACCGATCGACGGCATCGTTAGGGGCCGCGAAGCGCACACGCCTAGTGCCTGACCAGCGACCGGAAGCGAGTCCTGCGTGGGGCGGGGCAACCCGCACTGCGAAGCGTAGATAGTGAGTCCGAAAGCCATGCTATAGAGCGTCGAACTTTCGCGTGAGCCTTGCCATTCGATGACCAAGGGCCACTCCACCCAAGATCTTGGGAGATCCTGTCGTTGCCTCGGTAACTTCCCGGCTGGAGCTACCGGGTGATCAACTCCAGGCCTGGACGGCGCACTCGTCTGCCCAGGAGCAAACTTAACGAGTGAAGCTAAGGCGCCGATGCGCGGATCGTTCCAGCAGATTGCCGAGATGTGCCTCTTCCGCAGATCGTGCCGGAACTACGCTCGGCACGATCCATCAGAATGGCGGGCCGGTTCGCTCGCTTGTTCCGGCCTTGTATCTTCATCTCGCCGGTGAAGATCCTTCAAAATACGCATGGCTCCCGTGAGCGTAGCGAACGGGAGCCATGCGTTGGCGGGCGGCAGACCGTTCCGGCCTTGGTCACCCAGACCGTGGTG